>NZ_DGMA01000033.1:0-2969 GCF_002388205.1 Achromobacter sp. UBA4530
CGTGCTGTTCGGCCACCACTTTGCCGCCATCGCCGGTGCGGGCCCCCTGGTCGGACCGGTGCTGGCCGCGCAGATGGGCTACCTGCCGGGAATGCTGTGGATCCTGGCCGGCGTCGTGTTCGCCGGCGCCGTGCAGGACTTCACGATCCTCTTCATCTCGACCCGCCGCGACGGCCGCTCGCTGGGCGACCTGGTCAAGTCGGAACTGGGCAAGATCCCGGGCGTGATCGCGCTGTTCGGCGCGTTCATGATCATGGTCATCATCCTGGCCGTGCTGGCGCTGATCGTCGTAAAGGCGCTGACGCACTCGCCGTGGGGCACCTTCACGGTGGCCGCGACCATTCCCATCGCGCTCTTCATGGGCGTGTACCTGCGCTACATCCGTCCGGGCAAGATCGGCGAGGTTTCCATCATCGGCTTCGTCGGCCTGATGGCGGCCATCACGTTCGGTCAGGACGTGGCCGCGCATCCGGTCATCGGCCCGATGTTCGACTTCGACGGCAAGGGCCTGACCTGGATCCTGATCGTCTACGGCTTCATCGCCTCGGTGCTGCCCGTGTGGCTGCTGCTGGCCCCGCGTGACTACCTGTCGACCTTCCTGAAGATCGGCACGATCGTCGGTCTGGCGATCGGCATCGTGGTCGTGGCCCCCGAACTGAAGATGCCCGCGCTGACGCAGTTCGTCGACGGCACCGGTCCGGTGTGGTCGGGCAACCTGTTCCCGTTCCTCTTCATCACCATCGCCTGCGGCGCGGTGTCGGGCTTCCACGCGCTGATCTCCTCGGGCACGACGCCCAAGCTGATCGAGAACGAAACCCAGGCCCGCTACATCGGTTACGGCGGCATGCTGATGGAATCGTTCGTCGCCATCATGGCGCTGGTCGCGGCTTGCGTGATCGAGCCGGGCATCTACTACGCAATGAACAGCCCGGCGGCCGTGATCGGCACGTCGCCTGAGCAGGTCGCCCAGGTGGTGTCGAGCTGGGGCTTCGTGATCACGCCGGCCGATCTGGTGCAGACGGCCAAGGACGTAGGCGAAAGCACGATCATCTCGCGCGCCGGCGGCGCCCCGACGCTGGCGGTGGGCATGGCCCACATCCTGCATCAGGCGCTGGGCGGTCCGGGCATGATGGCATTCTGGTATCACTTCGCCATCCTGTTCGAAGCGCTGTTCATCCTGACGGCCGTTGACGCCGGCACCCGCGCGGGCCGCTTCATGCTGCAGGATCTGCTGGGCACGTTCGCGCCGTCGCTCAAGCGCACGGATTCGCTGCCGGCAAACCTGATCGCCACGGGCCTGTGCGTGGCGGCGTGGGGCTACTTCCTGTATCAGGGCGTGGTGGATCCGCTGGGCGGCATCAACACGCTGTGGCCGCTCTTCGGCATCGCCAACCAGATGCTGGCCGCGATTGCGCTGACGCTGGGCACGGTGGTCCTGTTCAAGATGAAGCGCGACCGCTATGCGTGGGTGACGGTGCTGCCGACGCTCTGGCTGCTGGCTTGCACGCTGACGGCCGGTCTGCAGAAGCTGTTCCATTCGGACCCGCGCGTGAGCTTCCTGGCCCACGCCGACAAGTACAACGCCGCGATTGCCGAAGGCAAGGTGCTGGCGCCGGCGAAGTCGCTGGGCGAGATGTCGCGGGTGGTGATGAACGACTACATCAACGCCGGGCTGTGCGCGATCTTCATCTTTGTCGTGGTGAGCATCGTGGTGTTCGGTTTGAAGTCGGTGCAGCGCGCCCGCAACGAGAACAAGCCGACGTCCCGCGAAACGCCCTACGAGTCGCTGCCCGCAGCCGCTGCGGCTGGCGCGGACTGACCTTCATCCAGGAGAAGCCGCATGCTGTTCAGCAATATGACTTCAGCGGCCGGCGCCGCCGGCCGGTATCTGGGGCAGACGCTCCGGTTGATGGTTGGCGTGCCGGATTACGAGACGTATGTCGAGCATATGCGGCGGACGCATCCTGAGCAGGAGCCAATGAGCTATGAGGATTTCTTCCGGGAGCGCCAGGAGGCGCGGTACGGGGGGAAGAAGCGGATTGGGTGCTGCTGAGTGCTTTGGATGGAAGGCCTTGCTGATGCAGGGCCTTTTTTTGTTTGGACGTTGGTTTTTTCTGGGGCGTCGCTGACTTCGTAGCGTCCGGTTTTTCGTGGGCGTTACGGACTTCGTAGGTCGCCCGACGCCGCGGTCACCGGGGAGGCGATCGCCCACGATTGCGGTCCGGAGCCTTCGCTCCGGACTCCCCCGTCGTCATCTTCGTTGTCGCCTTCGGCGACTGCCTTCAGATTCCCTCGGGCGCATCGACGGCGCTCGCCTCCCCGGTGACCGCGACGCCGTGCTACTAGGGTCTTTGGTTTGCGCGCTACAAGGCCTGTGTGCAGGGAAGGGGATTTGCGGGGTCGCCGGGTTGCTGCCGCCCGGACGGCGGCAACCCGGCATATGAGCGGTGGGACGTCGGGGCGGTGTGCGCTTGCGCGCTGGCGGAGAGGTGGTTGCTAATGGGCGCTCCAATACGGGGGTGGGGCGGTGATGGGCGGCGCGCGGCGACGGACAATGTCAGCTTGCCGACCCGTACGCGCGCCGCCCATCGGGCACTGGAGTTCAAATGACGATTAATGGATAGCAGATCAAATGGCGCTGATGATTCGGGTGTCAGACACCCGAATCAGTCTTACAAATATGCCGTTGGTCGCTGCCGCCGGTGTCTGACACCCTATGGAGGTGAACTCGGCATGACGCCCATCTCACCGGGGTGTCAGACACCTTACCCAGACGCAGCCACACGCGAAGCGTCATCGCCACGACGTAAGACAGCGCGTAAGCCCACGAAGGCCGCCCGCGCGGCCGCCCGGGGGCGGGCACCGCAAGACGCTTCTCGACCACCCCGCCGTATGCAAGAACCTAAAGAACCCAACTCGCCCCAGCGCCCGCAAAGATCAAGCAATCCGAGCCCGGTGTGGCGTGGGCC
>NZ_DGMA01000006.1:0-91017 GCF_002388205.1 Achromobacter sp. UBA4530
TTCCCGCGCCTGGTGCGCGATATCGCCGGCAAGATGGGCAAGCAGATCGAACTGCAAACGTACGGCCGCGCGACCGAGCTGGACAAGAGCCTGATCGAACGCATCATCGATCCGCTGACCCACCTGGTGCGCAACAGCTTGGACCACGGCATCGAAACGCCCGAAAAGCGTATCGCCGCCGGCAAGGATCCGGTTGGCCAGCTGGTGCTGTCCGCGCAGCACAACGGCGGCAACATCGTCATCGAAGTCAGCGACGACGGTGGTGGCCTGAGCCGCGAAAAGATTCTGAAGAAGGCCATGGCGCAAGGCCTGGCCGTCAACGAAAACTCGCCCGACGACGAGATCTGGCAGCTGATTTTTGCGCCCGGTTTCTCCACGGCCGAAAAGGTCACGGACATTTCCGGCCGCGGCGTGGGCATGGACGTCGTGCGCCGGAACATCCAGGACATGGGCGGCCACGTGCAGCTGTCGTGCGAGCCGGGCAACGGCACCACGACCCGCATCGTGCTGCCGTTGACCCTGGCCATTCTGGACGGCATGTCGGTGCGCGTCGGTGAAGAAACCTTCATCCTGCCGCTGAACCACGTCACCGAATCGCTGCAGCCCACCAACGACCAGATCTACTCGGTTGCCGGCAACGAGCGCGTCATGCACGTGCGCGGCGAATACCTGCCGCTGGTCGAGATGCACCGCGTGTTCTCGGTGGGCGAGGCCCAGACCGATCCCACGCAGGCGATCGCCGTCATCATGCAGGCCGAGGACCGGCGCTTTGCGCTGCTGGTCGATCACCTGATCGGACAGCATCAGGTGGTGGTCAAGAATCTGGAATCGAATTACCGCAAGGTCCCGGGCATTTCCGCCGCCACCATTCTTGGCGATGGCAGCGTGGCCCTGATTGTCGACGTATTTGCGCTCGCGCGCGCCAACCGGGAGCGCTGGTCGCAGCCCGAAGCCGTTCTGAATTGATGGAGCACTAAAAAATCATGGCAGCCAAACCGCAAGCGCAAGCCGCGCGCAATGAAGATGTCGGCAGCGAGTTCCTGGTCTTCACGCTGGGCGACGAAGAATACGGGATCGACATCCTGAAGGTGCAGGAAATCCGCGGCTACGACGCCGACACGGTCACCCGCATCGCAAACGTCCCGCCGTTCATCAAGGGCGTGACGAACCTGCGCGGCATCATCGTGCCGATCGTCGACCTGCGCATCAAGTTCAACCTGGGCCGCGTCGACTACAACGAGCAGACCGTCGTCATCATCCTCAACCTCGACCGCCGCGTCGTCGGCATCGTGGTGGACGGCGTGTCGGACGTGCTGATGCTCAACTCGGGCCAGGTTCGTCCGGCGCCCGAGTTCGGCGCCACGCTGTCGACCGAGTACCTGACGGGTCTGGGCACCGTGGATGAGCGCATGCTGATCCTGGTGGACATTGAAAAGCTGATGACCAGCGACGAAATGGCGCTGGTGGAGAAGGTCGCCTCCTGATCGGAGTCTGGCCGGAATGCGGGGTAAAGGCGCCATATTGATCGCGATGTGGCGCTTTCCTTTAACGATTGCAGTCAAGGGATGGTTCTTGTGATGCGCAAGTTTTTCGCGAACATGACGATACGCAGCAGCCTGTTGTGGGTGCTGGCGTTCTTCTCATTCATGTTGGTGATTGGTGCCGCGCTGGGCGTGTTGTCGTTGCGCATCAGCAATGGGACGCTGGCCGAGATCAAGCAATCGCAGGAATTGGACGACGCCGTCAACCGCGTCGTGCTGAGCCACAAGGACACGCTGAACGGCCTGGCCCGTGCCGCGACCCTGAACTATGCGGACATCGTGCGCAGCGTCGGTCAGCCGACCCTGCTGGCGCAAGGTCTGTCCAGCGAGGCCGCCGGCCTGCTCGAGCGCGCCAAGGCGTCGCTGAACAAGGGCCAGGCCGAGTTCGATTTCTTCAAGACCCTGCCACAGCCGGCCGAAGCCGCCGAGGCCCTGAAGGAAATCGACGACTCCTATGCGGCGCTGGTGCAGCAGGGTGTCGCACCGTTGGTCGCGGCGCTGGAAAAGGCCGACATGCCGGCTTACCAGACGCAGATCCAGAAGGTGCAGGACGCCCTGGAAGGCCGCTTTGCGCGCGCCGTCGAAGGCTTTGACTTCTGGCGCGCCAGCAAGATGACGGACGCGTTCGAAGTGGCGCAAGTGCGCTACCAGTTTGTGCTGATGGCCGTCAGCGCCGGCGGCATCATCGCGGCGCTGCTGGTGTTCGCCACCTACGTCTTCCTGCGCCGCCGCGTGCTGCAGCCGCTGAAGGAAGCCGGCCACCATTTCGACCGCATTGCCGGCGGCGACCTGACGGCGCGCGTGGAAGCCAGCAACACCAATGAAATCGGCCAGCTGTTCGCGGCGCTCAAGCGCATGCAGGAAAGCCTGACGCGCACGGTGGCCTCGGTGCGCCGCGGCGTCGATGAGATCAACGTGGGCTCGCATGAGATCGCGGCGGGCAACACGGACCTGTCCAGCCGCACGGAGCAACAGGCCGCTTCGCTGGAAGAGACCGCCGCCTCGATGGAAGAGCTGGCGTCGACCGTCAAGCAGAACGCGGACAACGCCCGCCAGGCCAACCAGCTGGCCGCCAGCGCGTCTGACGTGGCCGAGCGCGGCGGCGCGGCGGTGTCGGAAGTGGTGCACACCATGGAAGGCATCTCGGCCAGCTCGCGCAAGATCTCGGAAATCGTGTCGGTGATCGACGGCATCGCATTCCAGACGAACATCCTGGCGCTTAACGCGGCGGTGGAAGCCGCGCGCGCCGGTGAGCAGGGCAAGGGTTTTGCGGTAGTGGCGGGCGAAGTGCGTTCGCTGGCGCAGCGCAGCGCCCAGGCCGCCAAGGAAATCAAGGGCCTGATCGAAGACTCCGTGACCAAGGTGGGCGCGGGTTCTCAGCAGGTCGAACGCGCCGGCTCCACGATGCAGGAAATCGTGGCCTCGGTGAAGCGCGTGACGGACATCATGGGCGAGATCTCGGCAGCGTCCGAAGAACAATCCAGCGGCATCGACCAGGTGAACCGGGCCGTGTCGCAGATGGACGAAGTGACGCAACAGAACGCGGCGCTGGTGGAAGAGGCGGCTGCCGCCGCGGGCTCGCTGCAGGAACAGGCGCAGCGCCTGGCCGAAGCGGTGGCCGTGTTCAAGATCAATACGGGCGAGGTCATCGAAGTGCCGGCGCATCGGCTGTCATCGGTGCACGCCACCTATGACGACGCCCGCCTGCATGCGCCCGATGCGCCTGCTCTGGGACGCTGAGGATACGCGTGGCAACTTCGGCGAATACGGCCCCGTCCATTTCGGTGGACCGCCAGTTTGATTTCCGTGACGCGGATTTTTCCCGCGTCCGTAAGATGATCCACGCGCGGGCCGGCATTTCGCTCGGCACGCACAAGCGCGAGATGGTCTACAGCCGCCTTGCGCGCCGCCTGCGGGCGTTGGGCGGGCAGGATTTCGGCAGTTATCTGGACAGCCTGGAGAACGAGCCCGACGCCGCGGAGTGGGAAGACTTCATCAACGCGCTCACGACGAACCTGACCGCGTTCTTTCGTGAATCGCATCACTTTCCGATTCTGGCGGACTTCGCGAAGAAGCGCGGGGGACCCGTTTCGGTGTGGTGTTGCGCAGCCTCGACGGGCGAAGAGCCGTACTCGATCGCCATTACGCTGACCGAAGCCCTGGGCCCGCGGGCCGCCGGCTCGACCGTGCTGGCTACCGACATCGACACCAGCGTGCTGAACCGGGCGCGCACGGGCGTCTATCCGAACGAACGCGTCGCGAAGATGGAAAGCGAGCGCCTGCGCCGCTTCTTCCTGAAAGGACGCGGCGCGAACGAAGGGCATGTGCGGGTGCGTCCCGAGATCGCCGAGATGGTGCGATACGAGACGCTGAACCTCTTGTCGCCGTCGTGGGGGATCACCGAAAAGTTCGACGTGATCTTCTGCCGCAACATCATGATCTATTTCGACAAGCCGACCCAGGCCAAGATCCTGGAGCGGTTCGTGCCCCTCATGAAGCCGGGCGGCCTGCTGTTTGCCGGCCACTCCGAGAACTTCACGTACATCAGCCGGGATTTCCGTCTGCGCGGGCAGACAGTCTACGAATGCGCAAATAAGGCCTGAACGGGCCAGGGCAGCAAACAAGATGAAGAAAATAAGCGTTTTGTGTGTGGATGACTCCGCGCTTGTGCGCGGCTTGATGACCGAAATCATCAATAGCCAGCCGGATATGGAAGTGGTTGCGACCGCACCCGATCCGCTGGTCGCGCGCGACCTGATCAAGCGTCACAACCCCGACGTGCTGACGCTGGACGTGGAAATGCCCCGCATGGACGGGCTGGATTTCCTGGAAAAGCTGATGCGCCTGCGTCCGATGCCGGTCGTGATGGTGTCGTCGCTGACCGAGCGTGGTGGCGAAATCACGCTGCGCGCGCTGGAACTGGGCGCCATCGACTTCGTGACCAAGCCCAAGCTGGGCATCCGCGACGGCCTGCTCGAATACACGGAACTCATTGCCGACAAGATCCGCGCCGCGTCGCGCGCCAAGCTGCGCGCGCCCACGCCCCATGCGGCGGCAGCCGCGCCGGCGCCCATGCTGCGCCGTCCGCTGTCCAGCTCGGAAAAGCTGGTCATCGTGGGCGCGTCCACGGGCGGCACCGAAGCCATCCGCGAAGTCCTGCAGCCGCTGCCGCCGGACAGCCCCGCGATCCTGATCACGCAGCACATGCCGGCCGGCTTCACGCGGTCGTTCGCGCAGCGCCTGGACGCGCTGTGCGCCGTGACCGTGCGCGAGGCCGTGCACGGCGAGCGCGTGCTGCCGGGCCACGTGTACCTGGCGCCGGGCGGCGAGATGCACATGCGGTTGGGCCGCAGTGGCGCCAACTACGTCATCGAGCTGGAAGCCAGCGAACCGGTCAACCGCCACCGCCCGTCCGTGGACGTGCTGTTCAATTCCGCGGCCGTGGCGGCGGGCAAGAACGCCATCGGCGTGATCCTGACGGGCATGGGCAAGGATGGCGCCACCGGCATGCTGGCCATGCACCGGGCGGGCGCGCACACGATCGCGCAGGACGAAGCAAGCTGCGTGGTCTTTGGCATGCCTCGCGAGGCCATTGCCATCGGGGCTGCAAGTGAAGTGGTGCCGTTGTCGGCGATGAGCGAACGCATTCTGACTCGCCTGGGCGACCGTGGGCACCGCGTTTAACGCGGACTGACGCCACGATCGGTCTCAAGCAAATTTTTTCTGGAGTGAAAGATGGTAGACAAGGGCCTGAAGATTCTGGTGGTGGATGACTTCCCCACCATGCGGCGGATCATCCGCAACCTGCTCAAGGAGCTGGGTTTCGAAAACGTGGATGAGGCCGAGGACGGCGCCATTGGCCTGGAGAAGCTGCGCAACGGCGGCTTCCAGTTCGTGGTGTCCGACTGGAACATGCCCAACCTGGACGGTCTGGAGATGCTCAAGCAGATCCGCGCCGACGCATCGCTGGCCTCGCTGCCGGTGCTGATGGTGACGGCAGAAGCCAAGAAGGAAAACATCGTTGCCGCAGCCCAGGCCGGCGCCAACGGTTACGTGGTCAAGCCTTTCACCGCGGCAACGCTGGAGGAAAAGCTGAACAAGATCTTCGAGAAAATTGGCGGGTGAGGTGTGCGATGAGCTCAACGGAAACAGTTGACCCGGCAGAGTCGCCCGACCTGATCCATCGCATCGCCTCGCTCACCCGCATGCTGCGCGACAGCATGCGCGAACTGGGCCTGGATCAAGCGATCAAGGACGCCGCCAATGCAATCCCCGATGCGCGCGACCGCCTGCGGTACGTGGCGCAGATGACCGAGCAGGCCGCCAACCGCGTGCTCAACGCCACCGAGCAGGCCGGTCCGATCCAGGACAACATGTCGCGTTCGGCCCAGGCGCTGGATAGCCGCTGGCAGCAATGGTACGACCAGCCGCTGGAGATGCCGGAAGCGCGCGAACTGGTGCAGGACACGCGCGCCTTCCTGGCCGACGTGCCCAAGCAGACGCAGCAGACGCAGTCCAAGCTGATGGAAATCATCATGGCGCAGGATTTCCAGGACCTCACGGGCCAGGTCATCATGCGCATGATGGACGTGGTGGGCGCGATCGAACGCGAACTGCTGCAGGTGCTGCTGGACAACGTGCCGCAAGAGCGCCGCGATGAAGCCAACAGCCTGCTCAACGGTCCGCAGATCAACCCGCAAGGCAAGACCGACGTGGTCACCAGCCAGGACCAGGTCGACGACCTGCTGGCCAGCCTGGGCTTCTAAGCCCGGCCCTCGGGCGATGTTCGCTCCCGGACATCGCCCCGGTGTCAGACACCCGCATGGCCCTGGTGTCTGACACCCGCGCGCGGCTGCGTTCTTGCGGCTGCCTTCCTGC
Organism: Achromobacter sp. UBA4530; assembly: GCF_002388205.1. NCBI lineage: Bacteria > Pseudomonadati > Pseudomonadota > Betaproteobacteria > Burkholderiales > Alcaligenaceae > Achromobacter > Achromobacter sp. UBA4530. The sequence continues at coordinate 6,420 of NZ_DGMA01000006.1, forward strand.
CGCACCTGGGCGTCTTTGCCGCCTCGTCCGCATGACGTATTCCCTAAGAGCGCAAACGCGACCCGCCCGATAGACTCCTGCCAACAATAATCGGGGCCTTGCAGCGCGAGACAAGGCGCGCTTTGCGCGTCAGGCCACGGATGCCCAAAGCAGGCGGTCCGGGCCAGGGAGAGGAGGTTCATCATGGCCAGATCCGTATTCCGCCTGGGCGGCATGTGGGGCTTGTTGCGTCGGCTCAATCGCGGCGACGCGATGCTGTCGGAGCGCGCCCTGTCTTTCAGTCCGGCCGCCTGGCCGCTGTACCGTTTTCTGGCGCAGATCCGCGTGCGGGTCATGACGGTGCGCCAGTCCAGCATCGAGATCGCGCTGAATGCGGCGCGCACGCAGTTCCAGGCGGGGCGCTGTTCGCTGCTGGCGCGCGAGCAGGCCAGGGCCGCCGACGCGCTTGCAGCCAGCGGCGCGCAGATCGCCGACCTGTCGGCATCCACCTCCACGCATGCCCGCGAAATCGCCGCCGTGTCCGGCCAGAACCTGCATGCCGCAGAGCAGGCGCTGGCCGAGCTGACTGAGGTCAAGACGCGCGTCGACCGCATGACGCAAGAGATGGCGGCTTTTACCGAAGTGGTGGGGCAACTGGCCGCCCGCGCGAAATCAGTGGGCGACATCAGCCAGGCAATCAAAGGCATTGCGCTGCAGACCCAGTTGCTCGCGTTGAACGCGGGCGTCGAGGCGGCCAGGGCAGGGGATGCGGGCCGAGGCTTTGCGGTGGTGGCCAGCGAGGTCGGCCGTCTGGCCGAACGCGTCAACACCGCCACCGGCGACATCGGCCGCCATACCTCAGAGATGCTGGACCTGGTCGAATCCACCCAGCGCCAGACCGGCACGCTGCGCGAGGATGTGGACGCGTCGGGCGCGGTGCTGAACCGCACCTGTGACGGATTCGAGCGCTTCGTGCGCGACTTCGACAGCATGAACCGGCAGGTGGGTGAAGTGGTCCAGGCGATTGGCGAGGTCGACGCCACCAATCACGGCATGAGCCAGGAGGTGGGGCGCATCGCGGCGTTGAGCGCGGACGTGCTGGAACGGGTCGGCAGCATGTCGGGCGAGATCGACCGCATCCGCCGCCAGACCGAAAGCGTGCAGGAGGTGCTGGCCGACATGCGCACCGGCGATACCGCGTTCGACAGCCTGTCGGCGTCGCTGGAGGCGTTTGCGGACGCGGCGGCCGGACTGCTGCACGATGCCCGGCGGCGCGGTGTCGACGTGTTCGACCGCCACTACCAGCGCATTCCCGGCAGCGAGCCGCCGCGGTATCACACGGCGTATGACCGGGCCATCGACGAGCCGCTGACGCGCCTGCTCGACAGTGTGCTGCAGGCGGTGCCCGGCGCGATCTACACGATCCTGGTGGACAACCGGGGTTACGCACCCGCGCACAACAGCCGATTTTCGCTGGCGCCGACCGGCGATCCGAAGGTCGACATCGTCCGGGTGCGCAACAAGCGGATCTTTGACGATCCCGTGGGCGCCCGGCTGGCTGCCAACACGGGCGCGCAGTTGTTCCAGACGTATTCGCGGGATACCGGCGAGATCGTCAACGACATTTCCCTGCCCATTTATCTGGGGCCGGAACACTGGGGCGCCGTGCGCATCGGGCTGGATTACGCGCGGTTCCAGGCGATCGTGGACGGGCAGGGCGCCGGGGGACGGGCGGCGCCGGTGGCGGGTTGACGGGGTGGCGTCACGCGGGCGTTCATGTTGCGGCTTGATGGCGCGGCTTGATGGCGCGGCATGATGTGGCAAGTTGAAGCGGCGGGCTGAAGGCGCCGCCAAGGGGGGCTGCCCGGCAGCCGGCGGCGCATCCGGGAATAGCGCCGCTTTCCCCCCGTTTCTTGGCATATCGCCAACCCCCCGCGCCTCCTAGAATCTCGGCGGGCGGCTTGCATTCCACGTCAGCGAGCCGCAACGATCCCGTAGAGCATGTCCGAAGAAAGCGACCTCGAGAAAACCGAAGCCGCCTCTCCCAGGCGCCTGGAAAAGGCGCGCGAGGAGGGGCAGATTGCGCGTTCCCGGGAACTGGGCACGTTCATGATGCTGGCCGTCGGTGTCGCCGCGATCTGGGCGGGCGGCGGGTCGCTTTACAGGGGCCTGAGCGGCGTGCTGCGCAACGGGCTGGCCTTCGATCAGCGCGTCGCGCTGGATCCCGGGGTCATGGTCGAGCAGGCGGTAAGCGGTTTCGGCCATGCGCTGCTGGTGCTGCTGCCGATCTTCGGTCTGCTGGCGGTGGTTGCAGTGCTGTCGAGCGTGGTGCTGGGCGGCCTGGTGATCTCGACCAAGCCGCTCACGCCCAATTTTTCGAAGCTCAGCCCGCTGGCCGGCTTGAAGCGCATGTTCTCGTCGCAGACGGTGGTGGAGCTGATCAAGGCGCTGGCCAAGGCGCTGCTGGTGGGCGGCGTGGCGGTCTGGGTCATCTGGCGCTATCACGACGACATGATGGGGCTGATGCACGTGGCGCCGTCGGCCGCGCTGACCAAGGCGCTGACCCTGGTGGCGATGTGCTGCGCCTTCATCGTGGCGTCGCTGCTCATCATCGTCATGCTGGACGTGCCCTGGCAGATCTGGAGCCATCTGAAGAAGCTGCGGATGTCCAAGGAAGACGTGCGCCAGGAGCACAAGGAAAGCGAAGGCGATCCGCATGTGAAGGCGCGCATCCGGCAGCAGCAGCGCCAGGCGGCCCGCCGGCGCATGATGTCCGAGGTGCCGAAGGCCGACGTCGTGGTCACCAACCCGACGCACTATGCGGTGGCGCTGAAGTACGACGAATCGAAGGGCGGCGCGCCGCGCGTGCTGGCCAAGGGCACGGGCCTGATCGCCGCGAAGATCCGCGAGCTGGCCGCCGAAAACAAGATTCCCACATTGGAAGCGCCGCCGTTGGCGCGCGCATTGCATCAACACGTCGAGCTGGGACAAGAAATCCCGGCCGAGCTGTATACCGCGGTGGCGGAAGTGCTGGCATGGGTATTCCAGCTACGATCCTGGCGCTCGGGTTGGGGGCTTGAACCCCCGGCCCCCACGAAGTTGAACGTGCCAGCCGAACTGGACCCGCAGGCAAAAACCGCAGCACAAGGAGTTTAAGGAATGAGCGCTCTGCTCACCATGTTGAAGAATAACGGCGGCACGCACGCGCGGCTGCTGGCGGGTCCCATCCTGATCGTGATGGTGCTGGGCATGATGGTGCTGCCCCTGCCCACGTTCCTGCTGGACTTGCTGTTCACCTTCAACATTGCGTTGTCCGTGATGATCCTGCTGGTGGCCATGTTCACGCGCAAGCCGCTGGACTTTGCCGCGTTCCCGGCCGTCCTGCTGTTCGCGACGCTGCTGCGCCTGTCGCTGAACGTCGCGTCCACCCGGGTCGTGCTGCTGCACGGTCACACGGGCCCGGACGCCGCGGGCAAGGTGATCGAGGCCTTCGGGCACTTCCTGGTGGGCGGCAACTTCGCGGTCGGGATCATCGTCTTCATCATCCTGACCATCATCAACTTCATCGTCATCACCAAGGGTGCGGGCCGTATCGCGGAAGTGGGCGCGCGCTTCACCCTGGACGCCATGCCCGGCAAGCAGATGGCGATCGACGCGGACCTGAACGCCGGCCTGATCGGCGAAGACGAGGCGCGCAAGCGCCGGTCGGAAGTCTCGCAGGAATCGGACTTCTTCGGCTCGATGGACGGCGCCTCCAAGTTCGTGCGCGGCGACGCCATCGCCGGCCTCTTGATCATGGCGATCAACATCATCGGCGGCCTGGTCGTCGGCGTGGCGCAGCACGACATGTCCATGGGCGAAGCCGGCCGCGTCTACACGCTGCTGACCATCGGTGACGGCCTGGTTGCCCAGATCCCCGCGCTGGTGATCTCCACCGCCGCCGGCGTGGTCGTGTCGCGTGTGTCGACCGACCAGGACATCGGCCAGCAGATCATCAGCCAGCTGTTCTCCAACCCGAGCGTGCTGTTCCTGACCGCCGGCATCATCGGCATCATGGGCCTCATCCCCAACATGCCCCACATCGCGTTCCTGACGCTGGCCGGCGCGCTGGGCTGGGGCGGCTGGGCGCTGCTCAAACGCAAGAAGGCCGCCGCCGTGGCCGCCGAGGAGATACCGCCGCAGGCGATCACCCAGGCGCAGGCCGCGGCTGCCGAGGCAAGCTGGGAAGACGTATCGATGGTGGACCAGCTGGGGCTGGAAGTGGGCTACCGCCTGATTCCGCTGGTGGACCACGCGCAGAACGGCGAGCTGCTTCACCGCATCCGCAGCCTGCGCAAGAAGTTTGCGCAGGACGTGGGGTTTTTGCCGCCGGTCGTGCACATCCGCGACAACCTGGAACTCAAGCCCAACGATTACCGCATCCTGCTGTCCGGCGTGGAAGTGGGCACGGGGGTCGCGATGCCGGGCCAGTGGCTGGCCATCGACCCGGGCGGCGTGACCATGCAGATCAAGGGCACGCCGACGACCGATCCGGCGTTCGGCCTGCCGGCGCTGTGGATCGACAGCTCGCTGCGCGATCAGGCCCAGGTCGCCGGCTACACGGTGGTGGATGCGGGCACTGTGGTGGCCACGCACCTGAATCACCTGATGCATCGCCACGGCTCGAACCTGTTGGGCCGCCAGGAAGTGCAACAGCTGCTGGATCGCATCGGCCGCGACGCGCCGAAGCTGGTCGAGGACCTGGTGCCCAAGACGCTGTCGCTCACCGCGCTGCAGAAGGTGCTGCAGGGTCTGCTGTCGGAAGAAGTGCCGATCCGCGACATGCGCACCATCATCGATACGCTGTCCGAGCATGGCCCGCGTCTGGCGGCGATGGCCGCCGGGTCGGGCGGCCAGCCGGACATCAACGAGCTGATCGCGCTGACGCGCCGCGCGCTTGGCCGCGCCATCACGCAGCAATGGTTCCCCGGCGAGGGCGAGCTGCGCGTGATCGGCCTGGACGTGAAGCTGGAACGCGTGCTGTCGCAGGCCATGACGACCAGCGGCGGCCTGGAGCCGGGGCTGGCCGACACGCTGCTGCGCGAGGCGCAGGCGGCGGTTGAACGGCAGGAGTCGCAGGGCAATGCGCCGGTGCTGCTGGTGTCGCCGGTGCTGCGCGCGCCGCTGTCGCGCTTCCTGCGGCATCATCTGCCGCAGCTTGGCGTGTTGTCGAATACGGAAATTCCCGATGAGCGCATCGTCCGCGTGACGGCGCTGATCGGCGGGAGCAATGGGCAATGAAGATCAGCCGCTTTTACGGGGCAAACACCCGTGACGTGATGCGTCAGGTGCGCGAGGCCTTGGGGCCGGACGCGCTGATCGTGTCGAACCGCAGCGTCGAGGGCGGCATCGAGGTGCTGGCCACCGTTGATGGCGCCTTTGACGACGCGCCGCAGCAGCAGACGCCGCCGCGCGAAGCGCCGGCCTATGCGCCGCCCGCGCCGGAACGTCAGCCCGCGGCGCCGTCGTTCGGCGCACCGGCCGGAATAGCGCGGCCGCAGGTTGCGCCGGCTGCCATGCCGCCCGTGCCGCCAGCCGGGTACGCGCCGCCGGCGCGATCCATTGCCGCTTACCAATCCGCGTATGCGGCGTCGGCGCAGCCGGAGATTGAACCGTCGCCGGCAGAATTCGTACCCGCTGCACCGCAGCCGGTTTCGGTTGCACCGACGGCGGCCGCACCTCAGCCGGCCGCACCTCAGCCGGTCGCACCTCAGCCGGCCGCACCGGTACGCGTCGAGCTGCCGCCGCTTGCGCCGGCAGTCCGCATGACGCCGCCGGCTCCCGCCATGCCCGAGCGCATGGCCACCGCCGCGCCCGCCACCGCCTATCACGCGCCCCAAGGCTACGCCGCGCCGCCCGCACCCGTGCAGGCGCCCGTCATGCCGCCGGCAGCGCCGCCGCAACCGGCCATGCTGCATGCCGCGCCGCCCATGGGCCGCACGCCCGATGCCCCGGTGCGTCCGCCGCAGGGTTTGCCGCCCGCGAATCTGCCGGCCGATACGGCCGCCGGTCTGCAGGACGCCATCAGCGCCTTGCGCGGCGCGCTGGAAACCCGCATGGACGGGCTGCTGTGGGGCGGCCGCCAAGGTCCGGGGCGCGAGCCCGCGGGCGCCGCGCTGTTCCGCAGCCTGCTGGACGCCGGCTTCAGCACCAAACTGGTCCGCACGCTGGTCGAGCGCCTGCCGCAAGGTCTCTCCACCGAGGCTGCGCAGAGCTGGGCACGCAATGAACTGGTGACCCATCTGCCGGTGGTGCGTTCCGAAGACGAATTCCTGGCGGGCGGCGTGTATGCGCTGGTCGGCCCGACCGGCGTGGGCAAGACCACGACGCTGGCCAAGCTGGCCGCGCGTTGCGTCGCCCGAGAAGGCCGGGAACAGGTCGCCATGCTGACGACCGACCTGTTCCGGATCGGCGCGCTGGAACAATTGCAGATCTACGGCCGCCTGATGGGCGTGCCGGCGCACTCGGTGCGCGATGCCGGCGAGCTGCGCCGCATTCTGGCCGAACTGGGCAACCGCAAGATCGTGCTGATCGACACTACCGGCATCAGCCAGCGCGACCGCCTGGTGGCCGAGCAGGCGTCGATGCTGTGCAACGCCGGCAAGCCCGTTCGCCGGCTGCTGGTGCTCAACGCCGCCAGCCAGGGCGACACGCTGGACGAGGTGGCGCACGCCTATCGCAATGGCGTGGGCGAAGATGTGGCCGGCTGCATCATCACCAAGCTGGACGAAGCCACCCGCCTGGGCGCGGCGCTCGACACCGCCATCCGCCACCGCCTGCCGATCCATTACATGTCCGTCGGCCAGAAGGTGCCCGAGCACATGGAACTGGCCCGCGCGGACGTGCTGATCGACCGCGCGTTCTCGATGGTCGAGCGCGCCCGCGCACTGTACACCCCGAGCGAGGCCGACCTGGCGTCGCTGGTGTCGTCGTCGCGCGAACCGGACGCCGTGGACCCGGCGCGCCGCCGCCAGTTGCTGGCCTCGGCCATCCTGCCGCAGCAGGGCGGTGCGGCGTCGATCGCAGCAGCACAGAACCTGGACGACACCATTTCGTGGCTGGACAGCGACCCGGCGTGCCTGCAATCGCGCACCGCCTGGCGCGAGTACGTCGGCGACGGCGCGGGCGCCAGCCTGGCCGCGCTGGGCGATGAGCCACTGGCGATGGTGCGCCGTGAATTTTCCGCTGCGTGTAGCCGCAACCTGCTTGTGATGCACGGCAAGACCGCCATGAAGGGCGAGGCCTTGCCCGGCGGCGCGCTGATGGGCGCGCTGTTGATGAGCGACCGCGGCGCCGCACTGGCCGCGCCCGCGCAGCAGCTCGCGCTGCCGCACGGCATGTTGAGTTCGTTTGCGCCCGCCGCGCCGGCCCAGCCGGACCCGGCGGCGGCCTTGCAGGGTCGCGTGCAGTGGCTGGGCGAGCGCCTGTCGTCCTTGCCGCTGGTCCACATGCTGGAGGCCGGCATGGTCGCGCTGTGGCAGCCGTTCAGCGAGCAAGGCGTGTCCTGGGTGGCGCGTTGCCCGGGCGGCCTGCGCGTGATCCAGGACGAATGTCCGACCAATCTGAACGCCGTCGGCAAGAGCGTGGGTTACCTGCCCGTCGGCCAGCCCGGCGACATGCCGGGCCTGCGCCCGGCGCCGGGCGCCAAGACCGCGCCGCTGGCGCTGTGGGCCTCCGGCACCGAAGTCGTGCTGCCGGGCAAGGGGCAGGGCGCCAGCGTCCGCCTCATCTGCGCGCGGCTGATCGACACGGTCTCCGGCGAGGTCGCGGGCCAATTGTTCGGCGCGACGAACCTGCCGGCGTCGCAGGCGGACGCCGCGACGATTGCGCGCTGGCTCGTCCTGCAGGAGGAGGCCAAGGCGGCGTTCCGTTACATGGCCAATGCCTGGCAGGCGCTGCCCGCCGTCGATGGCGCCCATACGCTGGCGCGACAGTCGCTGATGGCCGGGCAGCTTGGCGCGGCATGCTGGCAGCTGGCGCATTCGCCGGCGGCTGACGTCGTGAGTGGTCCGTTGTCGGGCATCGTGGGCACCGAGCGCAAGCTGTCGGGCAAGATGCTGCCGGTGGCGCTGCTGAAGATGTTCGCGCTGCTGGAGATGACGGGCGGGGCGTAAGGCCGCGACCCCGTCTCGCGGAAACAAAAAACGGCGTGCCATGCACGCCGTTTTTTTTATGCCGCAGGAGATCGGAAAAGGCGTCAGCCCGCCACGATCGGCCGGCGGCCCGGGGCGCTGCGGGCGCCGCGGCCTTGCGCGTCGTACGTCGAGGCGCTGCCGACGCCAACATTGCGCAGGGCGTCCAGAGATTGCTGGGTGTAGCGCAGATGCACGTCGATCAGGGCGCCATTGCGCATGTTGATTTCGCTGGCGGAGGCCGACTTGGTCAGCAGGGCCTGCCACACGCCGGACAACTGCGGATACTGCGCGGCGGCCTGTTCGGTGCCGACGTGGCCCGCGGGCAGGCCGATTTCGTTGAGCAGGTTGTCGCGCGTCTGGCTGAGGTCGACCAATTGCTGCGCGATGCCGCGCTTGCGCTCGGTGATCTGGTTCAGCGTCTCGACGCTGCCCTGGCTGACCAGGACCTCGGTTTCTTCCTCAAGGATCGAGGAGAACTCGGAGATCAGGGTGTCTTCCTGCTTCATGCAGGATTGCAGGGAATCGACGAGGCTCATGACAGACGGCTCAATAGAGGGAAGGGACGGGCTATTTCAGCAGGTCTCGGGCGCTGGCGATCAGGCTGTCGGCGATGCGGCCGGTGTCGATCTTGAGCTGCCCGGAGGCGATCGCGGCGCGAATGGCGGCGACACGCTCGACGTTGATGTCGTTCGAGCCGTCCTGCATGGCCAGCATCTTGCGCGACGCCGAGCTCAGCGCGACTTGCGAGCTGCTCGATCCGGTGGCGCTTCCGGCGCCATACGCTTGACTGACCGCGGACTCGGCGCGGGCACCGACGGCGTCGGCCGCGAGGGGCCGGTTGGTGGTCGAATTGATTTTCAAGGTTTTCTCCGCAGGGCGTCCTGGGTCGGTTTGCGACGGATCCGCCTACTTATGTCTCTGTAACGACAAGGGCCGGAGGAACTTTAGGGTATATGCGAGCCAGGCGCAACGCGATTTGTAACAGGCCTATAGCTGAATTTCCACCAGCGTGGCGTTCCGGACGACGCCGCTGACCACCTGGCCGCCCGCGGTGCGCACCTGGACGACGGCGCCGGGCGCCGCGTTGCCCATGGCTTCGCCTTCGCTGCTGACCATGAAACCGTTGCCGCGCGCGTTGATCCGCACGTTCGTGCCGCGCTGCACCGACTGGGCGTTGCGCAGCGACGAGCTGCGGATTGGCTGGCCGGCGTTGATGCGGAAGGCGGCGGTCATGCCGGCGACCGCCTGCGGGTCGGTGATGGCGTTGGGGGGCAGGGAGACCAGATCGCCCTCGCGGGCGTCCAGATCCGCCGGGGTCAGGGCCTGGCCGGCGGCGATCAGGCGCGAGGCCACGTAATAGTGGCCGGCCACGCTGACGGAGGCCTGCACGTAGGCGGTCCAGCCTTTGGCCGAGTTGCAGCGCACGCCGACAGTCATGCGCGACCGCAGCTTCATGCCGGACGGCAGGAAGGGGGTCAGGTCATCGCACGGCGTCAGGCGGTCGGTGCGCGGCGGGTCGATGGCGATGGACGCCTCGCCGGGCAGGGAGGCCAGTTGTTCCTGCAGATAGGTCTGCGCCGCAATGATGATCGCTTCCGGGGCCTGGGTGGCCGCGGCCTGTGCCTGGACGGCGCTTGCCGAGGTCAGGAGCAGGGCGGCGATGCCGGCGCGCGCGAGAAGGAGTCTTGCGGAGATTTTCATGATGGATGAATTGTAGAAGTGGGCGGCTTTCGGCAATACGTGAATTGGATGAGAAATGACGGGTTGTTTGGCTGATTGTGTTACAGGTCCGGCCCCTATCATGCCGTCATCCAATGGGATAACGGTGCGTCCGGCGTCCCTCGCTTTATCTGATCTGCAACGAATTCAAGGCGCCACGATGCTCGACAGGCTCAACGAAGATTTCCGGTTCTACCAGCAGGCTTTGGCACTGCGCGCGCAGCGCCAGGAAGTGCTTTCCTCGAACATCGCCAACGCCGACACGCCCAACTACAAGGCGCGCGACATCGACTTCAAGGCCGCGATGCAAAGCGCCATGGAAGGCACGATGCGCCTGCCCGACACGTCGCTCAAGCTGACGTCGGCCCGCCACATTCCGGCCAAGGCCGTGTCGCAGGGCCCGACGGATCTGCTGTACCGCCTGCCGTACCAGCCCAGCATGGACGGCAACACGGTGGACATGGACATCGAGCGCGTGCAGTTCGCCGACAACACCCTGCATTACCAGAGCACGATGCAGCTGATCTCCAACCGTATCCGCGGGCTGCAGACCGCCATCCAGGATTGATCTTTAAAGGGAGCAACAGGCAATGTCCTTGTTGAGCATTTTCGATATCGCCGGTTCGGCGTTGAGCGCGCAGTCGCAGCGCATGAACGTGGCGGCCAGCAACATGGCCAACGCCGACAGTGTGGTCGGCCCGGATGGCCAGCCTTACCGCGCCCGCCAGGTCGTGTTCCAGGTCAACCCGGCCGCGGGCCAGGCGCTGGGCCAGGAGATCGGCGGCGTTCGCGTGGCCGGCGTGGTCCAGGACCAGTCGCCCCTGAAGATGGTCTATGACCCCAAGCACCCCCTGGCTGACGCGCAGGGCTACATCAGCATGCCCAACGTCGATCCGGTGGCCGAAACGGTCAACATGATCGCGGCATCGCGGTCCTACCAGGCCAACGTCGAGGTCCTCAACACCGCCAAGGCGTTGATGCAGAAGACGCTGACCATCGGTCAATCCTAATTTCCAGCCAGAGTCTATCCATGACCACCGTCGACCAAACCACGAGCACCACGGCCATGGGCCTGGCGCAAACCGGCGCCAACAGCGCGAGCACCGCGCAGGGCCTGCAGGACCAGTTCCTGAAGCTGCTGGTCACGCAGCTCAAGAACCAGGATCCGCTGAACCCGATGCAGAACGCGGAGCTGACGTCGCAACTGGCGCAGATTTCCACGGTGGAAGGCATCACCAACCTGAAGAACACCATGCTGGCCATCAGCGGCCAGATCGACGTGTCCCAGTCGATGAACGCCGTGTCGATGATCGGCAAGGGCGTCCTGATCCCGGGCACCAAGGTCAAGGTCGGTGTCGACAGCGCCAACCCCGCGGACCGCGTGGTCACGCCCTACGGTCTGGATCTGCAGGGCGACGCCGCCAAGGTCCAGGTCCGCATCTCGGATTCGAACGGTGCAGTTGTCCGCACCATCGAGCTGGGCGAGCAGAAGAACGGCGTGTACACGCTGGAATGGGATGGCAAGAACGACGCCGGCGTGGCGCTGGAACCGGGCGCGTACAACGTGTCCGTCCTGGCGACCGACGCCGAGGGCGCGAAGGTGAACTCGGAAGTATTGAGCTACGGCAACGTGAAGAGCGTGGCGTACTCCACCAACGGCCTGCGTCTGGATCTGGGCCTGGACGGCCAGACCAGCATGCTGGACGTGCGCAAGGTGATCGGCGCCTGAACGGGCGGATATGAATTGGTGCCGGCGCAGGGGCGGCGGCTTTTCCACTAAAGATTAGCGAGAGTAAACATGGGCTTCGGACAAGGATTGAGCGGCTTGAACGCCGCTGCGCAGAACCTGGACGTCATCGGCAACAACATCGCCAACTCGGGCACCGTCGGCTTCAAGTCGGCCACCGCATCGTTCGCTGACGTCTACGCCAGCTCGCGCGTGGGCCTGGGCGTCAAGGTCTCGGCCATCAACCAGCGCTTCACGGTCGGTTCCGTGACGGGCGGCGGCGGCGAATACGACATCGCCATCGACGGCGCCAAGGGCATGTTCCGCGTGACCGACCAGAGCGGCTCGGTCATGTACACGCGCAACGGCGAGTTCCTCGTCGACAAGAACAACTTCATCGTGAACGCGCAGGGGTATCGCCTGACCGGTTACCCGGCCGGCGCGATCGGTGCGAACCCGGTCGAACTGCAACTGCCGACCGCCAACGTCGCGCCGCAGGCGACGACCAGCGCCACCACCGTGGCCAACCTGGATGCCAACGCCAAGATCGTCTATCTGAACGATACGGAGACGGCGCAGGAAGTACCCGGCAAGATCACTCTCGGTGGCACGGCGTACACGTTCACGAAAGCTGCCGGCGGCGCGCTGACGTGGACCCCTGGCAATCCGCCCGCCGCGGTGTACGGCACGGCACCGGCGACCGTCGAGCTTAACGCAGCGGGCGAGGTTATCAATGGCAAACTTGAGAACATCCCTGGCTTTGTCGACTTTACCGCCGCCGTCGTCGAGTTGGGCCGACCCTTCGACCCCAAGATCTCCAGCACCTACACGAACGCCTCTCCCATGACGGTGTTCGACTCCCTGGGCAACTCGCATCAGGTCATGCAGTATTTCGTCAAGCGTCCCGCCGAAGCTGGAACCAGCGTATATGACGTGTACTACACGATGGACGGCCAGGCTATGTCGCCCACGACGGAGAACAACGGCGTGTGGGGCGTTCCCACAAAGTTCACGTTCAACAACGCCGGGACGCTGACCAGCGCGCCAATCGTGAACCTGACCTTCGCCCAGCCCGGCGGCACGACCACCCCGGCCGATCCGCTGAACGTCGCCATCAACTACACCGGCACGACCCAGTACGGCAGCAACTACAAGCTGATCGCCAAGCCCGACGGCTACACGTCCGGTGAGTTCAGCGGCATCAACATCAGCAGCGACGGCAGCCTGGTCGCCAGCTACACCAACGGCGAAACCCAGATCGTGGGCACGCTGGTGCTGGCCGACTTCTCGAACCTGCAGGGCCTGCAGCCCGTGGGCAACAACGCCTGGAAGGAAACGGCGGCTTCTGGCCAGCCGATCCTGGGCCAGCCCGGCACCAACAGCATGTCGACGGTGGTGGGTCAGGCGACCGAAGCGTCCAACGTGGACATGAGCAAGGAACTGGTCAACATGATCATTGCCCAGCGCACCTACCAGGCCAATTCGCAGACCATCAAGACCCAGGACGAAATCATGCAAGTCCTGATGAACCTGAAGTAATGCCCGCAGGGCAAGCGACGACACCGACGGAATAGGCAATGGACAGAATCATCTACACCGCCATGAATGGCGCAGCGCGGATCACGGAGCATCAGGCCGCGCTCTCCAACAATATGGCCAACGTGAACACGGCGGGCTTTCGCGAGCAGATCGCGCTGTACCGCTCGGTTCCCGTGACGGACGGGGTGAGCCTGCCTACGCGTGTTTCGACGGTGGCGTCAACGCCCGGCAACAGCTTCGAGATGGGCACCATGCAGACGACGGGCCGCGGCCTGGACGTGGCGCTGGCCAGCGAGAACGGCTGGATTGCGGTGCAGACGCCGCAAGGCGAGGCCTATACCCGCGCGGGCAGCCTGCAGGTCGGCATCAACGGCCTGCTGCAGACGTCGCTGGGCCAGCCGGTCCTGTCGGACCAGGGAGGCCCCATCGACGTGCCCGACCAGGCTGCGCTGACCATCACGTCGGACGGCACGATCACGGCGCTGGGCGCCGGCGACGCGCCGAACAACATTCTGAACCTGGGCCGCCTGAAGCTGGTCAACCCGGACAACAAGCAGTTGGTGCACGGCGACGACGGCGTCTTCCGCATGGCGCCGGTCAACGGCCAGCCCGCACCGCCGGTGCCCGCCGACCCCGCGCTTCGCCTGCTGTCGGGCGTGCTGGAAGGCAGCAACACCAATCCGATGGCATCGATGGTGGGCATGATCGAAAACGCCCGCCGCTTCGAGCAGCAGATGCAGGTGATTCAGCAGTCGGACCGCAACGCGGAACGCGCCAACGGCATTCTGTCCGTAAGCGCCTGATTTAAATAACATTTAGTTCGCGGCCAGGCCGCGGCACCGGAGTCTTTCATCATGATGCGTTCGCTGTGGATCGCCAAGACGGGCCTGGAAGGTCAGCAGACCTCCATGGACGTGATTTCCAACAACTTGGCCAACGTCTCCACCAACGGGTTCAAGCGCGGCCGTGCCGTGTTCCAGGACCTGATGTACCAGACGCTGCGCCAGCCCGGCGCCCAGGTGGGCGATGCCACGCAACTGCCGTCCGGCCTGCAGTTGGGCACCGGCGCGCGCGTGGCCGCGACCGAGCGTATCCACTCGGACGGCAACCTGAACAACACCGGCAGCGAAATGGACGTGGCGATCAACGGCCGCGGCTTCCTGCCGGTTGAACTGCCCGACGGCACGCAGGCCTACACGCGTGACGGCGCGCTGCAGCGCGACCAGAACGGCCAGCTCGTCACCGTCAGCGGCTACGTCATCCAGCCGCCGATCAACGTGCCGGACAACGCGCTGTCCATCACCATCGGCACCGACGGCATGGTCTCGGTGACGCAACCCGGCGCCGCCGGCATCAACGTGCAGATCGGCCAGTTGCAGATCGCCACGTTCATCAACCCGACCGGCCTGCAAAGCATCGGCGAAAACCTGTACCTGGAAACTGACTCGTCGGGTCCGGCGAACCTGCTGCAGCCCGGTGTGGACGGCGCGGGTTCGATCATGCAGAAGTACGTCGAAACCTCCAACGTCAACGTCGCTGAAGAGCTGGTCAACATGATCACGACGCAGCGCGCCTACGAAATGAACAGCAAGGCCGTCAAGACGTCGGACGAAATGCTGGCCCGCCTGACCCAACTGTGATGCTCATGTCTGTCCTGCGCCTGGTACTTGCGTCTGCGCTGGCTCTGCTGGCGGCTGGTTGCGCCATGATCCCGCCCGAACCCATCGTGACCGGGCCGACGACGGCGGCCCCGCCGCCGCCGCCGATGCCCATGGCGCAGCCCACGGGCTCCATCTACCAGCCCACGACTTACGGCAATTACCCGCTGTTCGAAGACCGCCGGCCGCGCAATGTCGGCGACATCGTCACGATCGTGCTGAACGAGCGCACCAACGCGTCCAAGAACGTGGCGACGAATACCAATCGCAGCGGCTCGACCACGCTGGGCATCGCCGCGGCGCCGTCCTTCATGGACAGCTGGGCGAACGCCAACCTGAACACCGAAGCCAATGGCGGGAATGTGTCGCAGGGCAAGGGCGACAGCAGCGCCAACAATGCCTTCACCGGCACCATCACGACCACGGTGGTGGGCGTGATGTCCAACGGCAACCTGCAGGTCGCCGGGGAAAAGCAGATCGCCATCAACCGCGGCAGCGAGTACGTGCGCTTTGCCGGCGTGGTCGATCCGCGCTCCATCACGGGCACGAACACCGTGTCGTCCACGCAAGTGGCCGACGCGCGCATCGAATACCGCAGCAAGGGCGTCATGGACGAAGTCCAGACCATGGGCTGGCTGCAACGCTTCTTCCTGATCGCTTCGCCGTTCTAAATCATGAAACAACAGACTCCGATATCCACCTTGCTGTCCCTGATGGCGCGGGTGTGCGTGGCCGTCGGGCTGGCCGCGGGCGCCGGTGCGGCGCACGCCGAGCGGCTCAAGGATCTGGCCAGCATCCAGGGCGTCCGGGGCAACCAGCTCATCGGCTACGGCCTGGTCGTGGGCCTGGACGGCAGCGGCGACCAGGTGCGCCAGACGCCATTCACGCAGCAGAGCCTGACCAATATGCTGTCGCAGCTGGGCATCACGGTGCCCGCCGGCAGCAACATGCAATTGAAGAACGTGGCCGCCGTCATGGTCACGACGACCTTGCCGGCATTCGCGCGGCCCGGCCAGACGCTGGACGTGGTGGTCTCGTCCATGGGTAACGCCAAGAGCCTGCGCGGCGGCACGCTGCTGATGACGCCGCTCAAGGGCGCGGACAGCCAGGTCTACGCCATTGCCCAGGGCAACATCCTGGTCGGCGGCGCCGGCGCGTCTGCGGGCGGTTCCAGTGTGCAGATCAACCAGTTGAACGGCGGCCGCATCAGCGCGGGCGCCATCGTCGAGCGCGGCGTGCCGACCACGTTTGCCCGCGACGGCTACGTGCATGTCGAACTGAACAATACCGACTTCGGCACCGCGCAGAACGTGGCGACGGCCCTGAACCGCCAGTTCGGACAGGGCACGGCCACGGCGCTGGACGGCCGCGTCATCCAGGTGCGCACGCCCATGGAACAGGGCTCGCAGGCCCGCTTCCTGTCGCAGATGGAAGACCTGCAGGTCACGCGCGCGCCGACGGTCGCCAAGGTCATCATCAACGCCCGCACCGGCTCGGTCGTCATGAACCGAACGGTCATGATCGAAGAGGCCGCCGTGGCGCACGGCAACCTGTCGGTCATCATCAACCGCCAGAACGAGGTCGTTCAGCCGGACACGCCGTTCACGCAGGGCCAGACGGTGGTGGTGCCCAATACCCAGATCGAAGTGCGGCAGGACAACGGCTCGCTGCAGCGCGTGAGCACCAGCGCCAACCTGGCCGACGTGGTCAAGGGCCTGAACGCCCTGGGCGCCACGCCGCAGGACCTGCTGGCCATCCTGCAGGCGATGAAGACCGCGGGCGCCTTGCGCGCCGAACTTGAGATCATCTGACGGCCATGGCTTACACCAACGACGCGGCACGCGGCAGCGCCCGGCAGGATTCGGTCTTCGACATGGGCCGCCTGTCGGACCTGAAGCGCGACGTCAAGAAGGATCCCGCGGGCACCGAGCAGCAGAAGCAGGTCGCCAAGCAGTTCGAAGCGCTGTTCCTGCAGATGATGGTCAAGCGCATGCGCGAGGCCACGCCCAAGGAAGGTCTGTTCGATTCCCAGCAGACGCAGATGCTGCAGTCCATGGCGGATGAGCAACTGGCCCTGCATCTGGCCTCGCCCGGCATCGGTCTGTCGCAGGCGATCCTGGCGCAGATGCAGCAGGGCAAACCCGGCGAGATCCCGGATGAAGCGATCAAACGCATCGGGCAGGGCGGCGATCTGGACTTCCAGACCGGCGGCTCGCGTGAAGTGTCGGCGCTGCTGAACGTCATGCGCAACAACCGGCCGGCCGACCGCGCGCTGGCTGCGGCGGAAGGCGCGCCCGAGCACGTGGTCGACTTTGTGTCCAAGATGTCGCGCGCCGCCAACCTGGCGTCGCAGCAAAGCGGCGTGCCGGCCCGTCTCATCATGGGCCAGGCGGCGCTGGAATCCGGCTGGGGCAAGCGCGAAATCAAACATGAGGACGGCAGCACCAGCTTCAACCTGTTCGGCATCAAGGCAGGTTCGAGCTGGAAGGGCAAGGTCGTCAACGTGCTGACCACCGAATACGAAGACGGCGTCGCCCGCAAGGTGACGCAGCCGTTCCGGGCCTATGCGTCGTACGAGGAATCGTTCGCCGACTACGCCCGGCTGATCGGCAACAGCCCGCGGTACGAGAGCGTGACGACAGCCCGCAACGAGATCGAGGCAGCCCGCCGGATCCAGGACGCGGGCTACGCGACCGACCCGCGCTATGCCCAGAAGCTCATCGGCATCATGGGGCAGCTGCGGGGCGCGGCATCCAATGTGGAAAATTCACGCCGGATGTTGGAAGGACTCTAAATTTGGGTGATCCCCTGCCGTAAACGGGGTATCCAGAGATAACAGCTGCGGTTACATACGGGGCATTGTCAGCATGAATTTGTACAAAACGGCACTGGGCGGGTTGAACGCGGCGCAAGCCGGCCTGGCAACCACCGGCCACAACATCAACAATGCCACCACGGTCGGCTACAACCGCCAACGCGTCATGACCTCGACGGCGGGCGCGCAAGCGACCTCCAACGGCTACATCGGCCGTGGCGTCCAGGTTGACACCGTCGTGCGCAGCTACGACAGCTTCCTGTACAAGCAGCTCGTCGGCGCGACCGGCAGCGGCGCCCAGCTCCAGGCGCAGCTCGACCAGGTTTCGCAGATCAACAACCTGTTCTCCGACCGTACGGTTGGCATCGCCCCGGGCCTGACCAACTTCTTCACCAGCATGAACACGGTGGCCAGCAAGCCGGCGGATCCCGCCGCGCGCGCCGACCTGCTCGGCCAGGCCAACAGCCTGACGACGCAGATCCGCTCGGCCTACTCGGAAATGCAGAAGCAGCGTGAAGGCCTGAACACGCAGATCAGCACCACGGTCGACCAGGTCAACAGCTACCTGACCCGCATCGACGACCTGAACCAGCAGATTTCCCTGGCGGCCGGCAAGGCCGGCGGCAGCCCTCCCAACGATCTGCTCGACCAGCGCGACCAGGCCGTCATGGAACTGAACCAGCTCATCGGCATCACGACCTACGAGCAGGGCGACAAGATCAGCATCTCGCTCACGAAGGGCGGCCAGTCGCTGCTGTCGGGCAACACGCTTTACCCGCTGCAGGCCGTGCCGTCGGCCGCGGACGCGGGCCGCACGGTCATTGCCTATACGCTGCCCGCGGGCACCGGCAAGACCATCGCGGTCGAGATGCAAGACAGCGAAGTCACCGGCGGCAAGCTGGGCGGCCTTCTGCAGTTCCGCGCCTCGTCGCTGGACGTCATGCAGAACCAGCTGGGCCAGATGGCCGTCGGCCTGGCGCTGTCGTTCAACGAGCAGCACAAAGAGGGTCTGGACCAGGGCGGCAATCCGGGTACGGACTTCTTCAGTATCGGATCGCCGCAAGGTGTGCCCAATTCGGCAAACAAGAGCAACGCGCAGATCTCGGGTGCATTCACCGACCTGGCAAACGTCAATGCCAAGGACTACGAGATCTCGTTCGACGGCACCAACTACCAGGTCGTGCGCATGCCGGAAGGCTCGCAGGTCTACAACGGTCCGGCTACCGGCACCCCGCCGACCGCAACGCTGAACCTCGAAAGCGAGATGGGCGTGACGCTGACGATCAATGCGCCGCCCCAGGCCGGCGACAAGTGGTCGCTGTCGCCCACGCGTAACGCGGCCCGCGACATCAACGTTCTGATCACCGATCCCGACAAGGTTGCCGCGGCGGATCTGGAGGGCGGCGATGCCAACGGCAAGAACGCCCTGAAGCTGGCGCAGCTGCAGACCAGCAAAGTGCTGGGCCACGGCACGATGAGCATCAACGACATGTTCGCGCAGGTCGTGAACACGGTCGGCGTGCAGACGCAGCAGATCAAGACGGCCGCCACGGCGCAGGTCAACCTGATCAAGCAGACGACCGCTGCCCAACAGGCGGTGTCGGGCGTGAACCTGAACGAAGAATACGTAAGCCTGTCGCTGTACCAGGAGCAATACCAGGCCAGCGCCCGCATCATCGATGTGGCGAGCACCATTTTTGACACGCTGTTGGGCCTGCGCGGCTGATCAGAACGTTGATTGTGAATACTAGAAAGCATTACGGAGCTGCACCATGCGTCTGAGCACCACGATGATGTACACGAACGGACTGAGCGGCGTTCTCGCTCAGGAATCCGACATGAATCGCCTGGTCGAACAGGTTGGCAGCGGCCGCAAGTTCCTGACCCCCGCGGACGATCCGCTGGCGGCTTCCCTGTCGATCGGCGTCGCGCAGACGCAGAGCATGAACACGACGTATGGCCTGAACCGCAACACGGCAAAGACCAACCTCGGCCAGGAAGCCAACGTTCTGGATTCGATCACCACCGCGCTGCAGGACGTGCGCACGCGCGTCGTCCAGGCCGGCAACGGCACGTTCGCCGACAGCGATCGCCAGGCCCTGTCGACTGCATTGAAGAGCGCTCGCGATGCGCTGCTGGGTCTTGCCAACAGCACCGACGGCAACGGCCAGTATCTGTTCTCCGGTTACGAAGGCAGCGTGGTGCCTTACGCGCAGGACGCCACGGGCAAGGTCGTTTTCAGCGGCGCCACCGGTGAGCGCACCGTGCAGGTCGACCAATCGCGCCAGCTGTCGACCAGCGATCTGGGCAGCGACGTTTTCAATCGCGCCAACCCGGGTTCGACCGCCTATGTCAGCACGGCAAATGACAACAACACGGGCACCGCGCAGTTCGGCACCGTCTCGGTCACGCCGGGCAGCGCCAACATCGGCAAGAGCTTCAGCCTGCAGTTCGAGGCCGATCCCGCCACGGGCAACATGGGTTATCGCGTCATCACGACCGACCCCAACGCCAATCCGCCCGTGCCGCCGGTGACCACGCCCGCGCCGCCGGCCGGCCCCACCGAATACAAGGAAGGCGCCAGCATCGACTTCGGCGGCGTTGCTGTGGTCGTCAAGGGCACGCCGGAGAACGGCGACGTGATCGACGTCGAAAGCATCCAGTCGGCCGATGTGGATCTGTTCAACACGCTGGATAGCCTCATCAAGGTGCTGGATTCGCCCATCGCGGGCGACGAGAAGGCGCTGGCCCGTCTGAACAACGAACTGGCGACGGCGAACAAGAAGCTCGCGTCCAACTACGACAACATCCTGACCGTGGGCGCGTCGGTGGGCGCCCGCCTGAACGAGCTGGAGGCGCTGGACGCCACCGGCACGCAAAAGGGCCTGTCGTATTCGAAGTCGCTGTCGGATCTGGAAGACCTGGACTACTACGCCGGCGCCAGCCAGCTCGCGCTGCGCCAGGTGGCGTTGCAGGCGGCCTCGGCCGCGTTCATGACCATCCAGGGTTCCAGCCTGTTCAGCCGCAAGTGATGCGGTAGTTATCTGCGCGGCGCCGTTTGCGCGCGCCGCGGGTGGCGCACTTTTCGGACGCTGCCGGCCCGGGGCCGGGGCGTCCGTAGTGCGTGTAGGGTAGGTTGTGTCGTTTTTCGTTGCTTAACGCTCGGATATTTCATGCTTGGTAATTTAAAAGTTCGCACCTGCATCATCCTGGTGCTGTTGCTCTTCACGGGCGCCATGTTCATTTCGAACGGTGTGGCGTGGATGGGGTTGAATTCCGGCAGCGACAAGCTGGCGCAGGTCAACGAGGCCTATGCCAACCAGGCGACGCAACTGCAGCGTGCCTACAGCACCTTCCTGCGCGGCCGTCTGTTGCTTGCCAATTCGCTGATGGACATGCAGCAGGGCAAGACCGAACAATCGACGTCGCAAGCCAAGCGTGCCGATGCGCTCATGGCCGATGGTCAAAAGCTGTTCGACTCGTTCCGCAAGGCGCCGCGCATGGCAGGCTCCGAGGACCTCGTCGCCAAGCTGGAAGCCGCCTACAAGCAGTTCGACGACGTCTACCGCCGCCAGGCCGCCGCGCTGGCAAACCTGGCCATCCAGGACTACCTGGATCTGAACGACGCCGGCGGCGCTGCCAACACCGCGTTCCGTGAGGCCGTCAACAACGTGCTGCAGTTCACGGACACGCGCACGGACGAGCTCATCGCGCAGGCGGAAGCCGATCACAACATTTCGCGCATGGTGACCATTGTGATGCTGGCCATCGCTCTGGTGCTGGCGCTGGGCTGCTGGATCTTCATCAACCGCACCGTGCTGCGTCCGCTGCATGAAGCGGGCGACCACTTCGAGAAGATTTCCGCTGGCGATTTCACCGGCCGTATCGAAGTGCGCAGCACCAACGAAATCGGTCACCTGTTTGGCGCCATCAAGCGCATGCAGGAAAGCCTGACCCGCACGGTGGCCTCGGTGCGCCGTGGCGTGGAAGAAATCAATCTGGGCGCGCGTGAAATTTCCGCGGGCAACACGGACCTGTCCAGCCGCACGGAGCAGCAGGCTGCCTCCCTGGAAGAGACCGCCGCCTCGATGGAAGAGCTGGCCTCGACCGTGAAGCAGAACGCGGACAACGCCCGCCAGGCCAATCAGTTGGCGGCGAGCGCGTCTGACGTGGCCGAGCGCGGTGGTTCGGCCGTGTCGGAAGTGGTCAACACGATGCAGGAGATCTCGGCCAGCTCGCGCAAGATCTCGGAGATCGTGTCTGTCATCGACGGCATTGCGTTCCAGACCAACATCCTGGCGCTGAACGCGGCGGTGGAAGCTGCACGTGCCGGCGAACAGGGCAAGGGCTTTGCCGTGGTGGCGGGCGAAGTGCGCTCGCTGGCGCAGCGCAGCGCCCAGGCCGCCAAGGAAATCAAGGGCCTGATCGAGGACTCGGTGTCCAAGGTCGGCGCGGGTTCGCAGCAGGTCGAACGCGCCGGTTCCACGATGCAGGAAATCGTGTCCTCGGTGAAGCGCGTGACGGACATCATGGGCGAGATCTCGGCGGCGTCGGAGGAGCAATCCAGCGGCATCGACCAGGTGAACCGCGCCGTGTCGCAGATGGACGAAGTGACGCAGCAGAACGCGGCGCTGGTGGAAGAGGCTGCGGCCGCCGCCGGCTCGCTGCAGGAGCAGGCGCAGCGCCTGGCCGAAGCGGTGTCGGTGTTCAAGATCAACGCCGGCGAAGTCATCGAAGTGCCCGCGCGCCAGCTGGCGCAGCAACGCAGCGCGCCGCTGGTGTCCGCGCCCAAGCCCGCGCAGGAAGCTGCCGCCGCGCCTGCCGCGCAGCCCGAGCCCGCCGCCAAGGCCGCGCCCGCGCCCGCACCCCGTCTGACCCAGGTTGCCCGGCCCAAGCCGGCGGGCGCGACCGCCGCGCGCCCGCTGCGCCGGCCGGCCACGCGCGCCGCGGATGCCGCGGACGTTGCCGCGGCGGCGCCCAGGCCCGCCTCGCGCCGTCCGCCGCCCTCGGATGACGATTGGGAGTCCTTCTGACGGATCCGTTCCGCCAGTGCATTGAACAGGCAGTAGAGAAAATCCCTTTTACGTGCTGACGGCCAGGAACGCGCCGCCAGCACGATTACCGGAACTACGTAAATGTTTAGCAATCTGAAGGTGCGCACCGGCTTGATGCTGGCCCAATTGGCAGTCGCCTTGGCCGCGCTCGTTGCCATTGTCCTGGGTTGGAACAGCATGCAGTCCAATGCCCGGGCGATCAACACCTTGGATTCCCTGAGCGTCCAGCAGAGCAATCTGATCAAGGACTCGTACACGCAGATGCTGCGCGCCACTGTGCGCGCCGACATCGCCGCTGCCCAGCGCGCCGCAGGCGACGCGAGCGGCGCCGCCGAAAACTCCCGCATCGTCCAGCAGCTGATCGCGGACGCCAAGAAGAAGATGGAGACCTTCAAGGCGATTCCGAAGACGACCGAGATCGGCCGGAAGTCCGAAGGCGACCTGCTGTCCGCTTTCACTGGCTTTGCCGACTCCCTGGAAGGCATGATGGCCGCCCTGGACAAGGGCGACGCCGCGACCTACCTGTCGCTCAAGAATACGAAGGCGGGCGCCGCCAGCGGCCTGTTCTTCAAGCAGCTCACGGACTTTGCCGCCAACATCAACAATTTCAGCGAAGAGATGGTGAAGTCGTCGCGCGCACAGGCCTCGACGATGACCTTCGTCTACATCGGTCTGGCCGTGCTGATTCTGGTGGTGTCGCTGGGCGCGTTCCTGTTCATGAATCGCGTCGTGCTGCGTCCGCTGCGCGTTGTGGGCGAAAGCTTCGACAAGATCGCCGCGGGCGACCTGACCGTACGCGTGGACGTCAACTCCACCAACGAAATCGGCGCCCTGATGGCGGCCGTCAAGCGCATGCAGGAAAGCCTGGCGCGCACCGTGTCCGCGGTGCGCCGCGGCGTGGATGAAATCAACGTCGGTTCGCGTGAAATCTCGGCGGGCAACACGGACCTGTCCAGCCGCACCGAAGAGCAGGCCGCCTCGCTGGAAGAGACCGCCGCGTCGATGGAGCAACTGGCCTCGACCGTGAAGCAGAACGCGGACAACGCGCGCCAGGCCAACCAGCTGGCGGCCAGCGCGTCGGACGTCGCTGAGCGTGGCGGTTCGGCCGTGTCGGAAGTGGTCAGCACCATGGAAGGCATTTCGGCCAGCTCGCGCAAGATCTCGGAAATCGTGTCGGTGATCGACGGCATCGCATTCCAGACCAACATCCTGGCGCTGAACGCCGCGGTGGAAGCCGCGCGTGCGGGCGAGCAGGGCAAGGGCTTTGCGGTGGTGGCGGGCGAAGTGCGCTCGCTGGCGCAACGCAGCGCCCAGGCCGCCAAGGAGATCAAGGGTCTGATCGAGGATTCGGTATCCAAGGTGGGCGCCGGTTCGCAGCAGGTCGAACGCGCCGGCGCGACGATGCAGGAGATCGTCGCCTCGGTCAAACGCGTGACAGACATCATGGGCGAGATCTCGGCGGCCTCCGACGAGCAGTCCAGCGGCATTGACCAGGTCAACCGCGCCGTCGCGCAGATGGACGAAGTGACGCAGCAGAACGCGGCGCTGGTCGAAGAGGCCGCCGCCGCGGCAGGCTCGCTGCAGGATCAGGCGCAGCGCCTGGCCGAAGCGGTGGCCGTATTCAAGATCAATGCAGGCGAAGTCATCGAAGTGCCGGCACGCCAGTTGGCGCAGCAGCATCGGCCGGCTGCCCGCGTGGCCGCACCGGCGCCCGAGCCCGAGGTGGCGCCCCAAGCCGCCGCGCCGGCCGCCAAGCCCGCCGCCGCCGTGCGCCTGACACACACCGCCCGCGCCAAGCCGGAACCGGCCGCCGGCGCCACGGCAACGCGCCCGCCGCGCAAGCCCGCCGCGACGCGTCCGGCGCCCGCGGCAAAGGACGTTTCGAAGCCCGCGCCAGCACCGGCTGCAAGCCGGCGGCAGGCGCCTTCGGACGACGATTGGGAATCTTTCTGACGCCGGCGCCGCCGGCATATAGGCAGGGTATGCGAGGTTATCTACATCTTCTGGCAGCGGCCGCGATTGCGGCCCTTGTCGCTGGCTGTGCGGCAACGGGTCACAACTTCGACCCGAGCAAGCTGTCGACCCTGACGCCCGGGCAGACGACCATGGAAGAGGCCGCGCGTGCGCTGACCGCCCCGCCTGCCCAACAATTCAAACAGAGCGACGGCACCGTGCTGGCGCTCTGGTTCCACAAAATCACCTTTGTCACCGACGGCCTGTACAGCCGTAAGGAAGCGCTGCTGCAGTTCGGCCCCGATGGCCGGCTGATGCGGCTCGTCGACAGCACCAATATTCTGCTGGAACCTTGGGAACGCCAGAAGTTGCTGGGGCCTGCCCCCGCGCCTGCCTTGACGCAGGACTGGGCACAACCTGCGATGGAACCCGAGGTGCAAACGATCTACATTCCGGGTCCGGGTGAACCGGCCGGTCTGGTGCCGCAGGGCAAGTAGCCCTGCAGTTCGGCAGAAGACATCGGGCGTCACATGCCCGGTGTTCGTCGCCCTGAGTGCATCCCCTGTGTAACAGGGCATGTCCACAGGGTGGTTTTTCATTTGGTCAGAGCAGTTCCTGAGGGATGGGGAAATAAATGGAAGCGAGTCTCGAATCCGGTGGTAAAGCCGGCAAGGCCGGCAAGAAAAAAGCCGCGCGCGCACCCAAGGTCAAGCGCAAACTGAGGCTGCGCGATGCGCGCGTTGGCACGATGCTGCTGTGGGTGATGGCGTTTTTCGCGTTGCTGATCGCGGCGGTGGGCGGCCTGGCCGCGTACTTCCTGCAGAGCAACTATGAATCGATCCGCGAGGTCAACGCGCTGACGGCGCGGGCCAAGCAGGTCGAGATCATCAACAGCGACATGCTGCGCGCCCGCGTGAGCCTGATGGTGGCCGCGCGCCACCTGCAGGAATCCGGCTGGGGCAGCGGCGAGAACTCCGCGCGTGACGCGGCCGCTTCGCTCAAGGGCGCGACGGACCTGTTGACGGGTGTGCGCAGCCGCTTCGCCGATTTCCAGAAGAACATGCTCGAGGACGACACTGGCCGCCAGTTGTCGATGAACCTTGTGCGCCGCTATCGCTCGTACATCGACGACGGCGTGGACACGATGGTCGAAGCCCTGCGCAGCGAAGACTATTCGACGTTCTACATGGTGAACAACGAATACGGCACGCCTCGCAGTGCGGCCTTCATCGAGGCGATCGGCCAGTTCGACAAGTACATCGCCGACCAGCAGCGTGAAACGATCGAACAGGCCGAGGCCAACTTCAACCTGGCCATGATCGCCGTCGGCATCGCGGTTGCGCTGGCGCTGCTGCTGATGGTGCTTGCCCGCATCCTGTTCGGCCGCCTGGTGGTGCGCCCCTTGGTCGAAGCCGGTCAGCACTTTGACAAGATTGCCGCGGGCGACCTGACGGGCCGCGTGGAAGTGCGTTCGCACAACGAAATCGGCCAGCTGTTCGCCGCGCTCAAGCGCATGCAGGAAAGCCTGACGCGCACCGTGTCGACGGTGCGCCGTGGCGTGGACGAGATCACCGTCGGTTCGCGTGAAATCTCGGCCGGCAACACGGACCTGTCCAGCCGCACGGAAGAGCAGGCCGCCTCGCTGGAAGAGACCGCTGCCTCGATGGAAGAGCTGGCGTCGACCGTGAAGCAGAACGCGGACAACGCCCGCCAGGCCAACCAGTTGGCGGCCAGCGCGTCGGACGTGGCCGAGCGCGGCGGTTCGGCGGTGTCGGAAGTGGTCAACACCATGGAAGGCATTTCGGCCAGCTCGCGCAAGATCTCGGAAATCGTGTCGGTCATTGACGGCATCGCGTTCCAGACCAACATCCTGGCGCTGAACGCCGCGGTGGAAGCCGCGCGTGCGGGCGAGCAGGGCAAGGGCTTTGCGGTGGTGGCGGGCGAAGTGCGCTCGCTGGCGCAGCGCAGCGCCCAGGCCGCCAAGGAGATCAAGGGCCTGATCGAGGACTCGGTGTCCAAGGTCGGCGCGGGTTCGCAGCAGGTGCAACGCGCCGGCGCGACGATGCAGGAGATCGTGGCCTCGGTGAAGCGCGTGACGGACATCATGGGCGAGATCTCGGCGGCGTCCGAAGAGCAGTCCAGCGGTATCGACCAGGTCAACCGCGCCGTGTCGCAGATGGACGAAGTGACGCAGCAGAACGCGGCGCTGGTGGAAGAGGCTGCCGCCGCCGCCGGCTCGCTGCAGGAACAGGCGCAGCGCCTGGCCGAAGCGGTTGCCGTGTTCAAGATCAATGCCGGCGAAGTGATTGAAGTGCCGGCGCACCAGCTGGGCGGGTATGCCGCGCCGTCGCTGAACTGATCGTCGTTATCCCGGGCCGCGCCCGATCCTGCAGATGCGGGATCGGGCGCGGCTTTTTTGTGGGCCAGCGATCCGCGGATGCGCTTGTTTCATATCGGATGGTTATGCGTGCGTTGATGGAAATCATAAGCACGTTAAGTTTTCCGCTTTATGACCGTAAATAATGTCAACGCCTGAATTTTCAGGACGAAAACAGAGTAATCAACGGTGGCCGGGGGATCGGACGCCAGCTGGAGACAAACCATGCGTGTCAATCTACCCGTCACCAATGTGGAAACCAAGCTGCGCGAGGACCAGTACCTGATCTCGCGCACGGACACCAAGGGCCGCATCGTCTACGCCAACCCGGCCTTCGTCGAGGTCAGCGGCTTCACCCGCGAAGAGCTCATCGGCAAGGCGCACAACATCGTGCGCCATCCCGACATGCCGCCGGAGGCCTACGCGGATCTCTGGGAGACCCTGGAGGCCGGGGAATCCTGGCTCGGCGTGGTCAAGAACCGCCGCAAGGATGGCGGCTACTACTGGGTGCTGGCCAATGCCACGCCCATTGTCGAGAACGGCGAAGTCGTGGCCTATTCGTCCGTGCGCGTGCAGCCGTCGGAAGAACAGATCGAGATGGCCGAAGCGCTGTACGCGCGCATGCGCGAGGGCACGGCCAAGGGCGTGCGCATCCTGCACGGCCGGCCCGTGCGCGCCGGCTGGCGCAGCGGCCTGGACCTGCTGGCGTTCCCGTTTCGGCCTGGCGTGCGCAGCCGCATGCTGCGCCACGCCACGCTGTCGTCGGCCATCGTCGGCGCCGCGGGCGCGTATGGCCTGCATGCCAATTGGCCCAGCCTGAGCCCGTTGGGCGCGGCGCTGGGTTGTGGCGCGATCGGGCTGGGCATCGTCGCCATCTACGCGATGGGCTGGAGCCTGTCGCGTTCGCTGCTGGACCCGATGCGAGACGCGGCGAACATGGCACGTCAGGTGGCTGCGGGCAACCTGACCACGCAGATCGTGCCGGAATCGGATGACGAGGTGGGCAGCCTGAAGTTTTCGCTGGAGGTCATGCGCAAGAGCCTGATCGGCATTGCCCAAGACGTCTATCGCGGCATCGAGGGCACGACGCACGCCGCGGTGGACATCGCCCGGGGCAACCAGGAACTGGCCGGCCGCACGGAAGGGCAGGCGGCGTCGCTGCAGCAGACGGCCGCCAGCATGCAGCAACTGACGTCCACGGTGCGCCAGAACGCCGACAATGCGCGGCAGGCCAACGATCTGGCCGCCAGCAGCATGGACGTGGCGCGGCGCGGCGGCGTGGCCGTCGGGCAGGTGGTCAACACCATGCACGGCATCTCGGACAGCTCGCGCAAGATCGCCGACATCGTCACCATCATCGAAGGCATCGCCTTCCAGACCAACATCCTGGCGCTGAACGCCGCGGTGGAAGCCGCCCGGGCCGGCGAGTCCGGCAAGGGCTTCGCGGTGGTCGCGGGCGAAGTGCGCAGCCTGGCGCAAAAAAGCGCCCAGGCCGCCAAGGAAGTGAAGACGCTGATCGAGGACTCGGTGGACCGCGTGACCGAAGGCTCGGCGCAGGCGGAGCAGGCCGGCGCGACCATGCAGGAGATCGTGGATGCCGTTCACCGCGTCACGGACATCATCGGCGAGATCTCGCGCGCCTCGCAGGAACAGTCAACCGGCATCGAACAGGTGGATACCGCGGTCTCGCAAATGGACGTGATGACCGTGCAGAACACGGCACTCGTGCAGGAACTGGGCGGCGCGGTGACGCAGCTGGGCAATCAGTCGGGCGCGCTGCGCGAGACCATCCGCGTCTTCCGCGTGGTGGGACAGCACTGATCGAGTTGCGGGCGGCGGGGTCAGGGCCCGCGGTCACGCCCGATTGCAGGACTGCTGGCGGCGGGCGGTTACCGCCCAGCCAGCGCATCCACCACACGGCTCATCGCCGTCAGCCCCGATTCGAACAACGACTCCAGGAACGGCCCGGCGTGGGGCAGCACGATCGCCAGGATCGTCACGCCGACGATGAGCGTGACGGGAAAGCCCACCGCAAACACGGAAAGCTGCTGGGCGGCGCGGTTCAGGATGCCCATGGCCAGGTTGATGGTGAGCAGGGCGCAGATCAGCGGCAGCGCCAGCAGCAGGCCCGACACGAAGATCGTCTTGCCCCATTCCACGACTGCGCCCCAGCCGTTCTGGTGCAGTTGGATCATGGCGATGGGCAGCGTGTCGAATGACCGCACCAGCGCCGCCAGCACCAGCAGATGCCCATCCAGCGCCAGGAAGGTCAGCATCGCGACGATGTTGAAAATGCGCGACAGCACGGCGGTGTTGGCGCCCGAGCTGGGATCGAAGAACGAGGCGAACGACAGGCCCATCTGCAGGCCCACGAATTCACCGGCCGTCTGCACCGCTGCGAATACGATGCGCATGGTGAATCCCATGGCGATGCCGATCAGCACCTGCTGCATCACCATCCAGAGGCCGGCGTAGGAACCGGGTGCGACGGGTGGCATGGGATCCAGGGCCGGGCTGATTGCCACGGCCAGGACGAACGACAGTCCCACCTTGACCTTGACGGGGATCAGCGATTCGGAGAAGAGCGGCGCGGTGCCCACGAGCGCGAGAATACGCACGAACGGCCAGAGGAACTGGCCGACCCAGCCGTTCAGCTGCTCGAGCGTAAAAGAGAACATGGCGTCGCAACCCGTGCCCGGCGGCCGGCGCCGCTCAGGACACCAGCATGGGGATCTGGCCGATGAGCTGCCGGATGTAGTCGACCATGACGCCGATCAGCCAGGGGCCCAGCAGCACCAGCACGCCGCACATGGCCAGCAGCTTCGGAATGAACGACAACGTCATTTCGTTGATCTGGGTGGCGGCCTGGAAGATGCTGATGACCAGACCCACGACCAGCGTGACGAGCAGAAGGGGACCGGCCATCGCCAGGACGATCTTCATCGCCTGGTAGGTCATGGTCATGACGGTTTCAGCGGTCATGGCGATCTCCTTGCGGCGTTACTGGTAGAAGCTCTGGGCCAGCGAGCCCATGAGCAGGTTCCAGCCGTCGGCCAGCACGAACAGCATCAGCTTGAAGGGCAGCGCCACGGTGACCGGCGGCACCATCATCATGCCCAACGCCATCAGGACGCTGGCAACCACCAGGTCGATGATGAGGAAGGGAATGAAGATCGTGAAGCCGATCTGGAAGGCGGTCTTCAGTTCGCTCGTGATGAAGGCCGGCACCAGGATGCGCATCGGCACCTGCGAGGGGTCTTCCAGCGCGGGCTGCTTGGCCAGGTTGGCAAAAAGCGCCAGGTCGTTCTCGCGTGTCTGGTGCAGCATGAAGGTGCGCAGCGGATTCGCGGCGCGTTCGACCGCGGCCTCGAACTGGATCGTGC
Source organism: Achromobacter sp. UBA4530 (assembly GCF_002388205.1). Taxonomy (NCBI): domain Bacteria; kingdom Pseudomonadati; phylum Pseudomonadota; class Betaproteobacteria; order Burkholderiales; family Alcaligenaceae; genus Achromobacter; species Achromobacter sp. UBA4530. Next base: position 36,797 of record NZ_DGMA01000006.1, read on the forward strand.
CTTCGGACAAGGGCTTGTAGGCGTCGGTGTAGATCTTGTCGAACACCGGCGACATCGTATAGAAGGTCAGGAACAGCGCCAGGCCGATCAGCACGTGGTTGGGCGGCGACATGGCCGTGCCCATCGCGCTGCGCAACAGGCCCAGCACGATGATGATGCGCGTGAAGCCCGTCATCATCAGCAGCGCCGCCGGCAGGAACGACAGCGACGTCATCAGCAGCATGGTCTGCATGCTGAGCGAGTAGGTCTGCGAGCCATTCGCGCCCGGCGTGGCCGTCAGCGCGGGCAGCGTGGCCTGCGCCACCACGCCGGCCGGGAAAAAGGCCAGGCCCAGCACCGCGGCGGCGGCCAGCATGGGCAGCGCGCGCTGGGCGGCGCGGGCGGTAGTCGTGCGGGTAGGCAAACTCATGGGTATCGCTTGATTCGCGCCGGGGCGTTGTGCCCTAGCGGCGCTTGAGTGCCTGGCCCAGCTTGGCCGCGAAGGCGGCCGTGGGCAGAGGCGAACCCTCCGGCAACTGGCCGGCGGGCAGGGTATGCAGGGTGGTGAGCTGGTTCGGGCCAACGCCCACCACCAGCCAGGTGTCTTCGATCTCGACGACGACGACGCTTTGGCGCGGACCGACCGGCATGCTGGCAACCTGGCGCAGCACGTTGCCGCCGCCGCGCTGGACCAGTCCGGCGCGCTTGGCAAGCCACGCCGCGGCCAGGATGGCGGCCACCACCAGCACAAGGCCGATGATGACGCGCAGCAGGGCAGGTTCGGTCATGGCGCCAGGGGTCAACGACGGTTGTTCAAGCGGTTGATCCGCTCGGACGGGGTGATGATGTCGGTCAGGCGGATGCCGTACTTTTCTTCGACGACCACGACTTCGCCCTGGGCGATCAGGTAGCCGTTGACGAAGATGTCCATCGGTTCGCCGGCCAGGCCGTCCAGTTCCACCACCGAGCCCTGGCCCAGCTGGAGCAGGTTCTTGATGGTCAGGCGGGTGCGGCCAAGCTCAACCGTCAGCTGGACGGGAACGTCCATGATCAGGTCGATGTCGGTGCCTTGGCCGGACGTGGCGCCGGCCAGCGGCTTGAACACGGACGCGGCGGCCGAGGCCGTGGCGGCCGGCGCCGCGGCGGGGGCCGGTGCCGGGGCAGGAGCGGCGGCGGGCGCCGCGGCAGAGGGCGCAGCGGGCGCGGCAGCCTGTTCGGCCATCGCGGCAGCCCAGTCGTCCTGCGGCTTCAGACCGTCGGCTTGCGTGGGCGGGTTGGCGCGGGATTGTTCGGCGAGCGCGTCGGCCCAGTCGTCGGCCGGGGACGAGCCAGTGCCGGGCTCGTTCTTGTCAGTCATGGTCAGAGGCCTCGTTGGGTTCTGTATCGTGGGTAAACAGGTTTTGTACGCGCAGGGCGTATTGGCCGTTGAAAACGCCGTAGCCGCATTCCATCAGCGGCACGCCGTCGACGTGGGCGATGACGGTTTCAGGCACGTCCACCGGAAGGACGTCGCCGACCTTCAGGCTCATCAGTTCGCGGATCGACGACGGGATGCGGGCAAATTCCGCGACCACGTCGATGTCCGCGCTGCGCACCTGGCGGGAAAGCTGCTGCGACCAGCGCTGATCCACTTCCTCGAGCGTCGTTTCCTGCAGCGGGCGCGTCAGCAGATCGCGCACCGGCTCGATCATGGAGTAGGGCAGGCAGATGTTCAGGTCGCCGCCGGTCGCGCCGAATTCGATGTGGAACGAGGAGACCACCACCACTTCGTTGTTGCCGGTGATGCTGGCGAACTTGGTGTGCATCTCCGAGCGGACGTATTCGAACTCGATCGGGTAGACGGGATCCCAGGACTTGCCGTAGCTTTCCAGGGTCAGGTTGAGCAGGCGCCGGATGATGCGCTGTTCGGTGGTGGTGAAGTCCCGGCCTTCGACGCGCGTGTGGTAGCGGCCATCGCCGCCGAACAGGCTGTCGATGACCAGGAACACCAGGTTCGGGTCGTACGTAAAAAGCGCCGTGCCGCGCAGCGGCTTCATCTGAATCATGTTCAGATTGCTGGGAACCGGCAGGTTGCGTTCGAAGTCCGCGTACTTCTGGATCTTGATCGAGCCGACGGTGATGTCGGCGCTGCGGCGCATGAAGTTCAGCAGCACGTTGCGCATGTTGCGCGCAAACCGCTCGTTGATGAGCTCCAGCGTCTGCATGCGGCGGCGCACGACACGCTCTGGCGAGCTCAGGTCGTAGGCACGCGCACCGCCGTTCTGGCCGTCGGATTCCTTTTTACTATCGCTCTCGCCGGTGACGCCGGCTAGCAGCGCATCGACTTCGTCCTGCGAAAGAAATGCCTCGTAGGCCATGCTTATTGCACCACGAACGCCGTGAACAGCACGTCGGTCACGTACTGGCCGTCAGGCAGGGGCGAGAAGGGGCGGTTCACCGCCTGCTTGATGGCCGTGATCATGTCGGTCTTGCCTTGCTGCGTCTGCACCGCGGTGGGCGATTGCGACGACAGCACCATCAGGATGCGGCTGCGCACTTCGGGCATGTACTTTTCCAGGCGCGTGCGGGTCTGTTCGTCGCTCACGCGCAGGGTCAGGCCGACGTGCATGATGCGTTCCGTGTCCGCGTTCTGCAGCGTGACGGTGAAGGCTTCGATCGGCACGAAGATCGGCGCGGGCACGGCGATCGGGGTGGCAGACGGCGCGACGAAGGTCGTCGGCGTGGCCTGCGGGCCTTGGCCGGGCTGGCCTTGCACGCCGCCGGCCTGACCGGGCTGACCCGGCTGGCCGGGTTGGCCGCCAGGCACCTGGCCCACGCCAAGCTGCACCGGTGCGCCGCCTTGCGGTTGCTGCAGACGCTGCGTGATGAACCAGGTCGCGCCGGCGCTGGCCGCGGCAACCAGCAGCAGCACCAGGATCGCCAGCAGCGGCCGAAGGATGCGGCCAATGCCGCCGGAGGACTTCGCGTCGCGCGCCGGCGCGGGAATGGGTTTGATTGTCGCCATCTGGAGTTCGATGCGTGTTTGCCGCTGGTGAAAACGGATTCTTAGTGGATGAAAGCATTCTGCCCGAATTCACGCCGCCGCTTGGAGGCGAAAAACAGGGCGAAAGCCGCGTATCTCAAGCTATTGCTGCACTGCCCGCATCCGTTGCCGGACACGGGCCGCCGGATCATTAAGCGAACGTGTCGACCAATGCGTTGGCGTTGCGCGACGCCGTCACTGCGGGCTGCGCGGCATCTGCCCCGCTGTCCGCCACGGCGACGCCGCCGCCTTGCTGACGCTGCGAGCCGTTGCCGTTCTGTTGCGCGAATTCCTGCTGCGCGGCTTGTTCACCGACGCTGGTCTGGCCCAGCGAGATGCCGGCCTGGGCGAGCGCCTGCTGCAACTGCGGAATGGCGACTTCGATCGCCTGGCGTACCGACGCATGCGCCGACACGAACGAGGCGCTGGCCACGCCGTCCGCCAGGTTCAGGCTGACGCGCAGCGGACCGAGGTCCGGCGGATCCAGCCGCAGTTCGGCGGTCTGCATGCCCTGGCGCACGTTGTTGCTCATCATGACCATCTGCTGGCCAAGTTCGGTGCCCCAGTGGGTGGCGCCGACCGGCGTGGCCACTTGCATGACGACGGGAACGATGGGCTGTGCGATGGCGGCCTGGTTGACGACCGGCAGCGCCTGGCGCTGCGTGGCGGCGGCCAGCGCGTGGGCCAGCGCTTCCTGCGGATTGGCGCCATGCTGCGGCACCTGGAATTGCGGGGCCGAGCCGGCCAGCAGGTCGGGCTGCTCTTCGTCGGCAACGTGGGCGGGCAGCGCCGGAGCGGCTTCTTTCTGGTCGGCGGGCATGTCGCGCGCGACGCGCGGCAGCGGCAGGTCCAGGGCGGCCTTCGGGGCGTCGGCCTTGACCGTTGCCTTGGCGTCGACGGGCGCCTGGGCAACCGGCGCGGAGCCCGGCTTGACGGCGGCAGTGACGACCGGCAGCGCGGCTTCGGCTTCGCGGGCGATCTGCGCGGCGGCGGCCTGCGCCTGACCGGCGGTCGCGGCTGCCGGTGTCTGCTGAGCGGCCTGCGGCACCAGCGTGTCGGCGGCGTTCAGCGCGGCCGTCAGCACGGCGGCGCCCTGATTCATGGCGCTGGCGGCGGCAGCGGCATTGCCGCGCGCGAGCTGCACCTGCTCGGCGGCCTGGGCCGCAATCTCCAATGCCTGTTGCGGCAGGTCAGAGGCGGCCACCGGCTGTTGTGCGGCGACGGCGAGCGCGCCGGCTTCGGCCTGGGTGGCGGTCTGCACCGCATCATTGATGGCGCCGGCGGCTGCGCCTTCGGCCGTGCTGGCCGGATCGCTGGCTTTGCCGTCCTTGGACGGCGTCTTGCTGTTGCCGTTCGCGGGCCGTGCGTCGGCGGACTGGTTGGGCCGCTGCTGCGCCGGACGCTTTTGCGCCAGCACGTCCGAAAACGAGGGGCCTTTATCTTTCTTGTCCGCGGCAGCCGGTTTGGCGCCGAGCGCGTCGTTGGGCGACGTCGGGGCGGCCGGTGCGAGCAAGGTCAAGGGCAGGGGAGCGGTCATCTGGGGCTTCCTGTGAGGAACTGCTTAATGCATGCCGCTGGCCTGGCGCTGGACCAGGCGGGCGGAGTATTCGTCGTTGGCGCGCTGTTCGCGGCGCGATTCCACGAGGGCCTGGGCGCGCTGCTCGCGCTGCGCCAGGGCATCGTAGGAGTTGAGCTTGCGCTTTTCCTGCTGCCAGTAGAGCTGGCCCTTGGACAGGTTTTCCTCGGCCTGGCGCAGCACGCCTTGCTGCTGGCCGATCGCGTCGTCCAGCGTGCCGATGAAGCGCTGATAGTTGTGGCAGTCGCTGGCCGCCATGCCGCTCGTCATCGCCGTCTGAAGGCGCTCGAGGTAGTCCTGGCGGTAGTCGTGCAGCATGGAAAGCTGGCGCTGCGCATTGCTGCGTTCGGCGGTCAGCCGGCCCAGCAGGCGCGCGGCTTCGTCCGTGCTCTCCTTGGCCAGGTTGATCAGCATGTCCAGAGGCAGTTGGCTAGGCATAGGTGTCCCGTGATTCGAAACTGGCTCGCAATTGATTGACGGCGTCTTCGTAGCCGACGTTCTCGCCGATGTCCTGCTGCAGGAAGGCTTCCAGGCGCGGGTAGCGCGCGATGGCGTCGTCCAGCTGCGGGTCGTTGCCGGCGGCGTACGCGCCCACGGCGATGAGGTCGCGGTTGCGCTGGTAGCGCGACAGGCTTTGCTTGAAGCGGCGCACGATGGAGAACTGCTGCGGCGTGATGAGCGAAGTCATTGCCCGCGAGATCGACGCTTCGATGTCGATGGCGGGGTAGTGGCCCGATTCGGCCAGGTGCCGCGACAGCACGACGTGACCGTCCAGAATGGCGCGCGCCGAGTCGGCGATCGGGTCCTGCTGGTCGTCGCCTTCGGCCAGCACGGTGTAGAACGCCGTGATGGAGCCTGCCTTGCCGGACGGACCGGGCGCGCCCATGCCCGCGCGTTCCACCAGCGTGGGCAGCTTGGCAAACACCGACGGCGGATAACCCTTGGTGGCGGGCGGTTCGCCGATGGCCAGCGCGATTTCCCGTTGCGCCATTGCGTAGCGGGTCAGCGAGTCCATGATCAGCAGCACGTCCAGGCCCTGGTCGCGGAAGTGTTCGGCCAGGCGCGTCGCATAGGCGGCGCCCTGCAGGCGCAGCAGCGCCGACACGTCGGCCGGTGCGGCCACGACGACCGAACGCGCCAGGCCTTCGGGACCCAGGTTGTGCTCGATGAATTCCTTGACTTCGCGGCCCCGCTCGCCGATCAGTCCGACGACGATGACGTCGGCCTTGGTGTAGCGGGCCATCATGCCCAGCAGCACCGATTTACCCACGCCGGATCCTGCGAACAGACCCATGCGCTGGCCGCGGCCGACGGTCAGCAGACCGTTGATGGCGCGCACGCCGGTGTCCAGCACCGTATCGATGGGCGCGCGCGACAGCGGGTTGATCGGCTGGGCGGACAGGGGGGCCAGTTCGGCGCCCGTCAGCGGACCCAGTCCGTCCAGCGGGCGGCCGGCGCCATCCAGCACGCGGCCAAGCAGCGCGTTGCCGACGGGCAGGTGGCGGCCAAGCTGGGGCTTGGCGTTGCCGTTCAGTTCGGCCTTGCGCGGCAGCGGAATCTGGCGCTGCACGGGCGGTTCGCCGGGCACGACGCGCGCGCCGGGCGGCAGGCCGGAAATATCGGCCTGCGGCATCAGGTACAGCGTGTGGCCGTCAAAACCCACGACTTCGGCGTCGGCCCAATGGTCATGGCCGCGCGCGATCTCGATACGGGCGGCGGCGCCGACGGGCAGGCGCAGGCCGGTGGCGTGCAGCACCAGGCCCGTGGCCCGCGTGATCTTGCCGCTGACCAGCCACGGATCGGTGGACGCCGCGCGGATCGAGCCGATCTCAAGCTGCGTCTGCCAGCGGTCGAGCACGGGCGCGGTCGGCTTGGCCGCCGCGGAAGCGGCTGCGGCGCCCGCGAGGGGCGCCTGGCCGGATTGCTCGGAGGCCGGATTGCCGTTCACACCGGCTCCTCCCAGGTTGCGTTGCGGCCGAGCGAGGCGGCCACGCGGCGCCAGCGGGTCTGCAGGGTGGCGTCGATGTCGCCGAACGGCGTCTCGGCACGGCAGCCGCCGCGCAGGATGGATTCATCGGCCAGCACGCGCCAATGGCCTTCTTTCAGTTCGTCGGCCAGGTGCAGGCGGATCAGTTCGATATCTTCCGGATTGGCCCACAGGCGCATCTGGCCGCCGGCCGTCGGATTGATGTGCAGAACGTCGCGAACCGCGTTCACCACTGTCTCGGGTTGTTCCGCGAGGGTGGTGCGGACCACTTGCTGGGCGATGTCCAGGGCCAGCGTCAAGAGGCTCTGGCCCATCTTTTCTTCCAGCGCGCCGATCGACACCGCGCAGGCTTCGACCAGCGTGTGCAGGCGTTGCGCTTCGGCGGCGCCCTGTTCGCGACCCTGGGCCAGGCCTTCCGCATGACCGGCTTCGCGGCCGGCGGCAAGGCCGGCCTCGTAGCCCGCCTGCTGGCCGGCTTCCATGCCCGCGGCGTGACCGCGCGCCAAGCCTTCCTCGTGACCTTCCGCGATGGCCTGGGCGCGCAACTGCGCCATCACCACGGCGGGATCGGGACCCGGATCGGGTTCGGGCTCGGGTTCGACTTCGACGGGCGCCGGCTCGTCGAACGACAGCATCTGCCAGCGACGCCAGGCGGCGCTGCGCGAGATGAGCGTCGCCGCGCCGTTGTCCGCTTCAGACATACGCGTCGTCTCCGGAATTGCCCAGCACGATCTGGCCGCTTTCCGCCAGGCGGCGCGCGATCTGCAGGATCTTCTTCTGTTCGGTCTCGACCTTCGACATGCGGATCGGACCCTGGGCTTCCAGGTCCTCGCGCAGCATTTCGGCCGCACGGCTGGACATGTTGCGCAGGAACTTGGCGCGCAGCTCTTCCTGGGCGCCCTTGAGCGCGACCATGAGCGTGTCGTTGTCGATTTCCTTGAGGATGAGCTGGATGGCGCGGTCCTCGACGTCGAGCAGGTTGTCGAAGACGAACATCTCGTCGATGATCTTTTGCGCCAGGTCGTTGTCGCGTTCGCGCAGGCTGGCGACCACGGTCTCTTCCTGCGTCGAGTTCATCATGTTCAGGATCTCGGCCGCGGTGCGCACGCCGCCCATCTTGCTGCGCTTGGCGCCCTGGCCGGCCAGTACGGAATTCAGCACTTCCGTCAGCTCGGACAGCGCCGCCGGCTGCACGCCGCCGAACGTCGCGATACGCAGCATCACGTCGTTGCGCAGGCGGTCGGTCAGCAGGGCCAGCACGCCGGCCGCGCGGTCGCGCTCCAGGTGAACCAGGATCGTCGCGATGATCTGCGGGTGCTCGTCGCCGATCAGTTCGGCCACGGTGTTCGGATCCAGCCAGTTCAGCGCATCGATGCCGCTGCCGCCGTCGCCGGCTTCCAGAATGTCTTCGATCAGGCCGGCGGCGCGATCGCTGCCCAGCGCCTTGGTCAGCACGCTGCGGATGTAGTCGTCCGAGCCCAGCGTCACGGCCATGAACTGGTCGGCTTCCAGGCGGAACTCCTCCAGCACGACGGCGACGTCGTTGCGCGTGACCTGTTTCAGGCTGGCCATCGCGGCGCCGACCTGCTGGACTTCTCGGGCGCTCAGATACTTGAACACTTCAGCCGCGGCGTCTTCGCCCAGCGACATCATCAGGACGGCGCTGCTCGTCATGCCGTCCATCGGCAGGGAATCATTTTTCATCTTTGGTCATCCAGGTGCGCAGGACCATCGCGACGGCGCGCGGATCCTTGTTGGCCATGGTGCGTGCGCGCTCAAGGTTGTCCTGATAGCGGTCGGTTTCCTTGGCGCGGGCCAGGTCCTGCGCTTCGCGGGCGGCTTCGGCGCGCTCGGCTTCGGCCTGCTCCGGATCCACCGGCGGGTACAGGTACTCGGTGACCGAGCGGCGAATCTTGCGGTACAGCCACAGGGCCAGGACGCCACCGACCAGCCAGAGCAGGATCGTCTTGAACAGCGAGATCATTTCCGGATCGCGCCACATCGGCAGGGGCGGCGGGCCGTCGTTGAACTGGCTGTTGACCAGGTTGAGCGAGTCGCCGCGGCCTTCGGAATAGCCCATGGCTTCGCGCACCAGGTTGGTCAGCTTGTTCAGTTCTTCGGGCGGCAGGGCCTGCAGTTCGCCGTCCTTGTCGCGCACGTAGTTCACGACCACGGCCACCGACATGCGCTTGAGGTTGCCCGTCGGCTGCTTGATGTGGCTGATGGTGCGGTCGACTTCGTAGTTCGTCGTCGCGTCGCGGCGTTCGTTCAGGTTGGCGGCGGCAGCCTGGGTGCCGGTCTGTTGCTGCTGTTGTTGCTGCTGCTGCGCGTTGGCCTGCGGCGGCTGGCCGGGACGGGGCGGCTGTTGCTGCGGCGGATTGGCGATGGGCGCCTGCGCGTTGGCGGGGGCCTGGTTCGACAGCGCGCCGGGCACGCCCTGAGCGGGGCCGACGCCGCGCTGCGTGGAATCGCTGGTCTGCTGGCTGCGCACGGCGGCCTGGCCAGGTTCCTGGTTGGGACGATAGACCTCGGACGTTTCCTCGCGGCGCGAGAAGTCGACGTCCGCCGTGGCCTGGGCGTGCACGTTGCCGGGGCCGACCAGGGGATTCAGGATGGTGAGGATGCGTTCGACGGTACGCTGCTCGATCTCGCGCACGAAGCGAAGCTGATCGGCGTCCATGCCGCGGCCTTCACCCAGCGGGGAGGACAGCAGGCGGCCGTTCTGGTCGACGATGGACACGCTTTCGGCGGTCAGTTCCGGCACGCTGGAAGCCACCAGCCACGAGATCGCGGAAACCTGGGCATCGCTCAGGCTGCGGCCCGGGTACAGATTCAGCAGCACGGAGGCGGTGGGCGCCTGGCGCTCGCGCACGAACAGCGACTGGCGCGGCATGGCCAGGTGGACGCGGGCGTGCTGCACGGTGTGCATGGCTTCGATCGAACGGGCCAGCTCGCCCTCCAGACCGCGCTGGTAGTTGATCTGTTCGGCAAACTGGCTGGCGCCGAAGCGGGCGTTGTCCATCAGCTCGAAGCCGACGGAACCGCCGCGCGGCAAGCCTTGCGATGCAAGCTGCAGCCGGGCGTCATAGACGCGGTCGGCCGGCACGAGCAGCGCGGTGCCGTTTTCGTTGTAGCGGTAGGGCACGTTCATCGAGCCCAGGGCGGTCACGATGGCGCCGCCATCGCGGTCGTCCAGGTTCGAGAACAGCACCTTGTATTTCGGTTCGCTGCTCCACATGGCCACGGCGACGATCACCGCGACGAGGGCTGCGGCGGCGCCGATCAGGACGGGTTTGGGAAGCGCACGGACCCGTTCCAGCACGGGGAACTTGGCCAGAAGCGACGAGCTCAGGGTAGCCTGCTGATTCATTGACGGCTCCCGCTGGCTTCGCGGAGCAGGGAAAATGACTTCATGTCTGGGTAGGGCCGATTACACATGCAACGTGCTTCTGGTCTGGGGAGAGCGTGGATTATTGCCCCTGAGACAGCAATCCCAATCGATGAAAACAGCCGTTTTTTGGCGTTACTTAAGCCCTATGTCGATGACGAGGCGCAAAGCGGGGCCGTATCCCCGGCAAGGGGTGTCCGCATTCGTTGAAATGTCGGGTTTTTTGGCGGTTCTTGTCGGCTATGGACCGGTCCGATCGGCGTTACGCTGCGTGTGCACTTTGGCGTAATCCCCCACCAGCAAGGAATAGGTAATGGCTGTATCAGGCTTGTCCGGCATCGAAGGCATGCTCCAGCAGATGCGCGCGGTCGTGAGCAAGGCGGAGACCGGTAATCTGGGCGCCGGCGACGCCGTGGCGCAACCCGACGGTTTTGCCGCGGAACTGCAGCGCTCCATCCGTCGCGTGACCGCCGCGCAGAACGCGGCCAGCAATCAGGCCAAGGCCTTCGAGCTGGGCGCTCCCGATATTTCCTTGAACGACGTCATGATCGACCTGCAGAAGGCAAGCCTTGGCTTCCAGACGGCGGTCCAGGTGCGCAACAAGCTGGTGGCGGCCTACAAGGAAATCTCGTCGATGGCCGTGTAAGGCCCACGACTTGTACAAAGGCCTTCCCGCGGGAAGGCCTTTTGCGTTTCAGTCGCGTCCTTTGGGTTGCGCCTTCCGGCAGCGCGCCGTCAGTTGCGCTGCGCGCCTTTCTCCAGGCGCCACACCACCTGCTGCAGCCAGTTCTCCTGGCGCGCGTTCAGGTTCATGAACAGCGCGCCCACATGGCTGACCGGCGGCTCGCCCGTCAGCGACACGTGCTTGGGCGCTTCGCCGTCGCTGCTGCCTTCGGCCGAGGCCATCGGCTGCCCCGATACCGGATAGATGTTGCGCACTTCCAGGTCGGCGCTCAGTTTGCCAAGTTCGCCGAAATCCAGCTCAACATCTTCCATCACCGCGCCGCGCTCGGGCAGCTCGCCCACCGCCAGACCCACGCGCAAGCCCACGCCGTCCACCGAGATGTCGCGCACGGTAAAGCCCACGGGCTTGTCCGCGGGCGCCGGTTGCCACGTGGCCAGACAGCGGCTGGCGCTGGAGATCATCGAGGCGCGGAACATCTTGCGGCGCTGGATGCGGGCAAGACGATCGGGGAAGGGCGACATCAGCGCCGCGCTGCCGTCATCGAAATGGATGACTTCGGGGCGCTGGATGCGGAAGCGGATCTGCACGCCGCCATAGGCGGTGGCATTGAAGTGGAAGGTCGTGCCGCTGAGCAGACCCATGCTGTCGGACTGTTCAAAGTCCGCGCCGTCGTAGTCGCGCGGCCGCCAGAAAAACTGGCGGGTCTGCTTGTCGGCGCCCAGGATCAGCACGGCGATCTCCCGGTCCGCGGCGTCGCGCACCAGGATGTGGCTGTCGGGGTGCGTCAGCTCGAAGAGCGCTGAGCGCATGTCTTCCGGCCGGGTCAGCAGGAATTCCGGATCGGCGGCATCCAACACGGTGATCGTCCTTAGGTAGAGATTTCGGGCCGCGCGGCCTGGGGGATGTCGCGCGATTCCAGGCGGTACAGCCAGGCGAGCAATTCTGCCACCGCGACATAGAGTTGGGGAGGAATATGTGCGTCCAGGTCGACCTGCATGAGCAGACCCACCAGTTCGCGCGATTCGTGCACGTACAGCCCGTTTTCCTCGGCCGCCCGGACGATCGTGTCCGCCAGCTGGCCATAGCCCTTGGCGACCACGCGCGGCGCGCCGTCGCTTTCGTCGTACGAAATGGCGACCGCCGCGTTTCGGTTGGCGTTCGGGCCGGCGTCCGCGGGGGAGGGAGGGGTGTTCATCAGAAATCGTTGGGGATGACGAGACGGGGTTCAACCACGTTCACGGTCAGATTGCTCAGGGTCAGCCCGGCGGCCAACAGGCGCGAGCGTAGCATGTCCGACGAATCGTTGATCTCGGCAGCGCTGTGCGGCGCAATCAGCTGCAGCACGATCTGGTCTCCGGCCAGGTTCAGGCGGGCGTCGACCAGGCCCAGGCGCGGCAGGTCCAGTTTCACGCGCGTGGCCCAGGTCGGCACGGCCGATTCACGGTCCTCGCCGTAGGGGTCGCGCTCGACTTCCCACTCCATCGGGGTGCCGGGCCAGGCTTCGCCTTGCCAGTTCAGTGTCTGGTTGGCCAGCACGTCCAGTTGCTGGCGCACCAGCACGGTCAGATCCTGATGGATGCCGGTGATCGGCGCGCCGGGCGTGGACGATGAAGACGACGTTCCCGAGGCCGAGGGCGCATCCGCGCCGGCACCCGAGCGGCTGGCGCCGGCGGCTTCGCCGCGGCTGCGCGCCTGGGTGCTGGCGTGCGCGGCGGTGTCGCGCGACATCCTGGCCTGGGGTTCGTTTTCCAGTGTGGCCGGGTTCTTGCGCCCGAAGACCATGTCGGTCAGGTGCGATTCGTAAAAGAGCCCGCTGGTCTGCAGGGCAGTGCGCAACGCCTGGCCCAGCGCGCGGGCGGACGGGCCGCCTGCGGCCAGCGAGGCATGCGTTGCGGCTTCGGCCCCTTTCGCGGCACCGGCCTGGCCCGCCGGGTGCCCGGCGCCCGGCTTGGCGTTGGCGGCGTCGGCGGCTGCGGTGGCCGACGGCGCGGCGGCTGGGGCGCCAGCCGGCAGGGTGGTCGAAGCCGGCAGCGGGGTAGTCGTCGCCGCGGCGGGCTCGCTGGGCTGACCTGCCTGCGCGGGCTGACCCGATTGGGCCGGGGCGGGTTGGCCGCCGGGGGCTGCACCGCCCGCCTGCTGTCCGCCCTGCGCGTCGGCGCTCCACAGCGGCGCGCGCCCTTGCACGGCCGGGGCCGCTTCGGGGTACTGCGCGAGCAGGGCAAGGATGGTGCGTGCGGTCGTGCCCAACGTGGTCGGCGCCGAGGCCGTGGTGTCGCTGCTGGTGACCAGCCCGCGCGCGGCCAGCGCCAGCGCGGCGGCGGTTTTGGGGTCGACAACAGTATTCTGGCGGTCGCCTCGGGCGCCGCCAGTCTGTATGCCTTGCCGGGTATCGCGCGCGGAGCCGTCCGACGGCCCGGCCTTCTCCGGGCTGCCAGGCTGGCTGACCGCGTCCGGCCGCGCGCCGGAAATCTGGTTGGCGTTCGCGGCGGACATCGTCGTGCCCAGCACGGCGTCCAACCGCTGCACCAGGACGTTGCCAAGCGCGGCGGGACCGATGCTCATTGGTCAGACGCCTGGTTGCCGTAAGCCGACAGCAGGGTCTGCTGGCGCTTCATGCGTCCCAGCAGTTCGCCCAGCCGCGCCAACTGGGGCAGCGCCAGATCACGCGTCATGGCATCGTTTTCAAGAATGCGCACAAGCAGGTCGTATTTCATGCTGCGGCCGGCCTCGTCCAGCGGACTGGACGGCTCGGCATGCCGCAGGCGTTCGACCTGTTCACAGTAGAGCTGACCGTGCACAAGCGCGGTGTCCCAGTCGCCGGCCTGGGCGGCCGTCAACATCTCGCCCGTTGATTGGGCGATCTCCTGATACTGTTCCAGGATGGCGGAGTACTGGGTGAGCGACGTCATAGAAATCTCGGGCGAGCGATGGCTGGCAATAGTCGTTGTGGGGGCCATCAAAGCGTTGCGTCCGGGGCAGGCCGATCGATGGAGGTCTGCCAGGCGTCGGAAAGGTCCGCCAGCAGGCGGTCTGCGATGTCGAGCTGCTCGACGTCCGCTTTAAGGTTTGCCATGAGCAGCGTGCGGACGATGTAGTCGTACAACCGGCTCAGGTTGGCGGCGATGTCGCCGCCGGCTTCCATGTTCAGGCCCATCTTCAGGCCCTCGTCGACGATCTTGATTGCCTTGGTGATAGCTGTCCCGCGTTCGGCGACGCGACCTTCCTGCATGTGCAGGCGCGCTTGTCCGATTGCCGCGCGCGCACCCTGGTAAAGCAGGGTGATCAGCCTTTCCGGCGTGGCGCTCATCACTTGGGTCTCCAGGCCGATATCGGCGTAGGAGCGGGCAGAGTATGAGCCTGTGGGGCGGCGCGCGGCGTACGTCATTTAATGCATCTTCTCGGTTATCACTTCGACGACTTGTTCATGGCCGCGAATTGCTGCGTCAGATAGTTGGCCGTGACCGATTGCTGCGCAACGAATTTGTCCAATTGGACGAACTGGGCGCGCATCAGCTCGAGCTGGGCTTCACCGGCTGCCTTGGCGCGCGTGTACTGGTCTTTCACGGTGGCGATCGATTTGGCCAGGCCGTCGGTCTTGGTCTTGATCGAACCGGTGTCGCTCAGGATGTCCTTCGTGGCCTTTTCGAAATTGGCGGCCAGGCCGTTCGTGCCGGTCAGCAAGCGCGAGACGTCGGCGCCGTTCGTGGACAGTGCCTTGTCCAGCTTGGTCTGGTCCAGCGTGAGCTGGCGCGTCTGCGGGTTGGTCGTGATGCCCAGGTCGGCCAGCGAACGCAGGGAGCCTTCGCCCGACAGCACCTGCAGCGCACCCGCCAGGGACGACTGGATGGCGCGCGTCGTGCCGTCGCCGGTCAGCGGCTGATTGGTGGCGGCGGCGGCGTCGAAGGCCGTCAGGTTCTTGATCGTCGTCTGCAGCGTGTTGTAGGCGGTGACGAAGCTCTGGATGGCTTTGCTGGCCACCGAGGGGTCGCTTTCCAGCTTCAGCTTGATCGGCTTGCCGTCTTCCGTCTTCGAGGACAGGTTGAGCGTGACGCCGTCGATGGCGGTCGAAATGTTGTTCGTGCCGCTCTTGATCGTGATGCCGTTGATGTCGATTTCGGCGTCGACGGCGTCGGTGGCCGTCAATTTGCTATTGGCTGCATCGGTGCTGCTATAGCTAAGGATGTTCTTGAGCTTGTCGTCACCCGTCACGGTAATGGACTTCACGGAAGCCTGGACGCCGGTGTCTTTCGCGGACAGCATCAGATAGCTCTTGGCATCCGGTCCATCGCCGTCGGTGATGACGGTGGCACGCACGCCCAGCGTATCGTCCGCATTGATGGCTTTGACGATGCCGTTGAGCGACGTGTCGCCTTTCAGGTCGACAGTTTTCTTCTTGCCATTGGCCAGTTCGACCTCAAACGAACCCGTGTCGCCGTTGGACGCCTTGCGGTCCGCAACCGCACCCGATTTCAGGGTCTGGGAAGTGGCAACGTTCTTCACGTTGATCGTGTACTCGCCGGCCACGGCGCCTTCGGCGGCCACGGTCGCGGTCAGGGCGTCGCCGCCGGTCACGCTGCCTTTCACGGCGCCCAGCGTCTCGGGCTTGCCGAGCGCGGCGGCAGCCTTCTGCACGGCTTCCACGGCGCTCTTGAGCTGGCCGAACGCCGTAACGCGGGTCTCGAAGCTGGTCTGCCGTACGGTGTACTGCTGCAGCCTCTTTTCCTCGGCGGCTTCCAGCTTCGAGAGGATGTCCTCGAGGGGCAAGCCTGAATTCGAACCGAGGTTGGTAATGGTGGCCATGTGAAATTCCTTCCTAGCGATGCAATTCTGACAAAAATGTGATCCCGGCTATTGGCCGGGTAAAGGCATAAGGCGGGCCTAATTCGGCGGTT
Organism: Achromobacter sp. UBA4530; assembly: GCF_002388205.1. NCBI lineage: Bacteria > Pseudomonadati > Pseudomonadota > Betaproteobacteria > Burkholderiales > Alcaligenaceae > Achromobacter > Achromobacter sp. UBA4530. Next base: position 52,326 of record NZ_DGMA01000006.1, read on the forward strand.
CTCTCACCGGGCCGCGCGTCAATCTTGGCGAACGGTGTTTTAAGTGCCGGATCAGGCCGACGTCTTGATACCGTTCCCTTGCATGTTCACGATCATCTTGGCAATCTTCAGCACCGCTTCGCTGGGGATGGTGCGCAGGACGTCTCCCGACTCCGCATCGATCACCGACACCACCACCTGGTGCACGTTCGGGTCGATTTCGAACTGAAGCTGGGTCGACCAGGCCTTCATCTGTTCGTTGATCTCATCCAGCGCCTTATCCAGGGGCATTTTTTGCGAATTCGCCTGGTCGGACGTGGCGCCGCCGGAGGAGCTGCTGTCGGTGGTCGCGGGCGCCGGCGTGGCGGTGGCAGCAGGGTCGGGCGTGGCGATAACGGTCGAAACCGGTAACGACGCGAACGCTGCGGGGGCTAACGGGGTTACGGCCATGATCACTCCAACGGCGAGGGGGGCGTCTCGGAGAACGCGCTGTTTTCAGGAAATTCTCAGTTACCATAACGGCACCCTCGCAGGGAACTTTAGCCTTGCGCAAATGGATGGTTCACGTGCTAAGAGTCTGGATCGGGCAATGAGTGTCAAGACGGCGTTGCGAGTTATCGAAATCATCGAAACCTTCGCCCGCGAGAAACGCGCGCTGCCCTTGTCGGAATTGGCCCGGTTGCTCGATGTGCCCGTGTCCAGCTGCCTGGCGCTGATCCGCACGCTGACCAGCCTGGGCTACCTCTATGAAACGGGCCGCCGCCAGGGCTATTACCCGACAGGCCGGCTGCTCGCCATGGCCCAGCGCATCGCCCGGGCAGATCCCGTTCTGGATCGCGTCTATCCCAGTCTTGTCGAATTAAGGGACGCCACCCGCGAAACCGTGGTCTTCGCCAAGCTGTCGCCGGATGGCCGCGTTGTCTATCTGGATGTGCTGGATTCGCCGCATACGATCCGATACGCGCCTGTTGCAGGCGAGTTCAAGGATGTTCACGCAAATTCGCTGGGAAAGGCGCTGCTGTCGCTGCTGGACGAACCGGCCCGTGACGCCTTGCTGGCGGACATCCCCATGACCCGCTACAACGACCGGACCCTCGTCACCCGCGAGGCGCTGCTGGCGGACCTGGACGCCGCGCGGCAGCGGGGGTGGTTCATGAACAGCGGCGAGTCCATCGCTGACGTGGGCGCGATTGCCTGGCCGGTCACGCTGTCCGGCGAACACTACGCCATTTCGGTGGGCGGCCCGATCTACCGGATCGAGCCAGAACAGGAAACCTACGCCCGCATTCTGCGGGCGGCCTGCACGGGACTGGAGCAGCAGGCCTGACCCGCGCCTGCCGCCGTCCGCTCAATACGACTTGGGCAGCCCCAGCACCTTTTCCGCGATGAAGCACATGATGAGCTGCGGGCTGACCGGCGCGATGCGCGGGATGAAGCTTTCGCGCAGCAGCCGCTCCACGTGGTACTCCTTGGCATACCCCATCCCGCCCAGCGTCATCACTGCCGTCTGGCAGGCGTTGTAGCCGGCCTCGGCCGCCAGGTACTTTGCCGAATTGGCGGCGGGGCCGCACGGCTTGCCCGCGTCGTACAGGCTGGCTGCCTTGAACACCATCAGGTCCGCGGCCTCCAGCTGCATCCAGGCCTGGGCGAGCGGATGCTGGATGCCCTGGTTTTTGCCGATGGGGCGTCCGAACACGGTGCGTTCGCCCGCGTACTTGACGGCCCGGTCCAGCGCGGCGCGCCCGATCCCCACCGCTTCGGCGGCGATCAGGATGCGCTCGGGGTTCAGGCCGTGCAGGATGTATTCAAAGCCACGGCCTTCCTCGCCGATGCGGTCGGCGACCGGAATCCGCAGGCCGTCAATGAACAGCATGTTCGAATCCACGGCCTTGCGGCCCATCTTCTCGATCTCCCGCACCTCGATCTTTTCGCGGTCCAGGTCGGTGTAGAAGAGCGACAGGCCCTGCGTGGGCTTTTCCACCTCGGACAGCGGGGTGGTGCGCGCCAGCAGCAACATCTTGCTGGCCACCTGCGCGGTCGAAATCCAGATCTTGCGGCCATGCACGATGTATTCGTCGCCCTGGCGCACGGCGCGGGTGCTCAGCTTGGTCGTGTCCAGCCCCGCGTCGGGCTCGGTGACCGCAAAGCAGGCTTTTTCCCGGCCGGCGATCAGCGGTTCAAGCCAGCGGCCGCGCTGCTCGTCGGTGCCAAACACCACCACCGGATTCAGCCCGAAGATGTTCATGTGGACGGCCGAGGCGCCCGTGAAGCCGGCGCCCGACGCCGCGATGGTCTGCATCATCAGCGCGGCTTCGGTCATGCCCAGGCCCGCGCCGCCGTATTCCTGCGGCATGGCGATGCCCAGCCAGCCGTCGCGCGCCAGGTCGGCGTGCAGCGGTTCCGGAAAGCCGCCTTCGCGGTCGCGTTCCAGCCAGTATTCGTCGGGATAGCGTTCGCAGATGCGGGATACGGCGTCGCGCAACGCCAGCTGTTCCGGGGTGAATTCAAAGTCCATCGTTGTTTCCGTCCTGGGTAATGCCACGGGCAAGCATGGCGTCGATCTGTTCCTGTCCATAGCCCGCTTCGGCCAGCACCTCGCGGCTGTGCTCGCCCAGCCGCGGGGCGGGGCGGCGTATCGAGGTCGGCGTGCCGGCGTACCGGCCGAGCGTCCCCGTGGTGCGGATGCGGCCTTCCGAGGGGTGGTCCATTTCCTGGATGAAGCCGGTCGCGGTCAGGTGCTCGTCCTGGATCAGGCCGTCGATGGTGTAGAGCTGCGAGGCTGGAATATCGGCGCGCGCCAGCTCGCGTAGCCAGTCGTCGCTGGCGCGGGTGGCGATCACCTCGGCCACGAAGGCATAGACCTCGCTGATGTGCGCGGCGCGGGCGCCATGGGTGCTGAAACGCGGGTCCTGCGACAGCTCGGGCCGCCCGATCAGTTCAAAGAAATTGCGCCAGTGCTTGTCGTTGTAGATCAGCAGGCAGATGTAGCCGTCCGCCGTCGCGTACGGCCGGCGATGCGGCGCCAAGAGGCGCGCGTAACCGGTGGGTCCCATCGGCGGCTCGAAGGTCGATCCGCCCAGATGGTCGCCCAGCACCATGTGCGCCATGCCCTCGAACATGGGGATCTCCACCGGCTGTCCGCGGCCCAGCGTCCGGGCGCTCAGCACCGCGGACACCAGCGCAATGCCGACGTGCAGGCCCACCGCCCGATCCGCCAGGGTCAGCGGCGCGTAGCGCGGCACGTCGCCGCTTTGCTGCGCGGACAGCGCGGCAATGCCGGTCTGCCCCTGGATCAGGTCGTCGTAGGCGGGGCGGCCGGCATAGGGGCCAGCCTCGCCGAACCCATAGGCGCCCACGTAGACGATGCGCGGATTGCGCGCCGTGACGGCTTCATACGACAGGCCCAGCCGCGCCATCGCTTGCGGGCGGATGTTGTAGAGCAGGGCGTCGCAGCTTTCGGCCAGTTTCAGGCAGGCTTCAAGGCCTTCGGGCGTCTTCAGGTCCAGCACGATCGAGCGCTTGTTGCGGTTCAGGTGCAGGTAGAGGTGCCCCATGCCGGGGTTGCGCATGGGGCCGACGGCCCGCATGTTGTCCCCCGCCGGCGACTCCACCTTGATGACGTCCGCGCCCAGGTCCGCCAGGACCTGGGTTGCGTACGGCCCCATCACCACCGAGCTCAGATCCAGGATGCGCACGCCGGCCAGCGGCCCGGCAACCGGCGTTTCAGGCAGGGGCTGGTCGATCATTGCTGCTCGATCCCCGCGTCACGGATCAGCTTGCCCCACAGGTCGCGCTGTTCGCCGACAAACTGCGCGAAGGCTTCGGGCGTGCTCGAGAAGGCGTCAAACCCCAGTCCCGCCAGGCGCTTTTTCACGTCGGGCTTTGCCACGATCTGGTTGATGGCCGCATTCAGCTTGGCCACGATCTCGGGCGGCATGCCTGCGGGGCCGAAGTAGCCGTTCCAGGAGTTCAAATCGAAGTCCGGCACGCCCGCCTCGGCCATCGAAGGCAGGTCGGGCACGATGGCGCTGCGCTCCGCGGTGGAGACGGCCAGGGCGCGCAACTGGCCCGATTGCACGAAGGGCAGGCCAGAGGTCAGGTCCGTGAACATGAAGTCCACCTGTCCGCCGACCACATCGGTCAGGCTCTGCGGCGTGCCTTTGTAGGGCACGTGCAGGATGTCGATCTTGGCGCGATTGGCCAGCGTGGCGCCCGCGACGATGCCGGTGCTGTTGCCGCTGGCGTAGGTGATGCGGCCAGGATTCTTCTTGGCGTCGGCCACCAGGTCGCCCACCGTCTTCCAGGGGCGCTTGGGATTCACGACCAGGATGAAGGGCAGGTTGCCGCCGCGCGCAATCGGGGTGAAGTCCTTGACAGGGTCATACGGCACGTTCTTCATCAGCCAGGGGGCGGCCGAATGGGAGGTGTTGGTGGTGACAAACAGCGTGTAGCCGTCCGGTTTGGCGCGGGCCACATAATTGGCCGCGATCGTCGCATTGGCGCCCGGCTTGTTCTCCACCACGACCTGCTGACCCAGCAGGGTCGACAACTCGGCGCCGAAGATCCGTCCCACGGCGTCCGTGCCCGATCCGGCGGGGAAGGGCACCACCAGGGTGATGGGTTTGTTGGGGTAATCGGCGGCATGGGCGGGGCCAGCCGCCATCAAGGCGGCGCCGCTGACCAGCGCGGCGCCCAGCAGGCGTAGGGATTGCATGGGTGTGTCTCCTGTATTTATGTAATGAGGCGCGGCTCTCGCGGCCGCTGCCTGCGCAAACGCCGCGTCAAGCGGCTGAGGGTGGCGCCGGAAAGTCGCGGATCACGCGATCGGGGGATTCTTCATACGGGGGCGTGTAGATCACCAGCAGCCGGGCCGGTTCGTCGCTCGTCACCGTGAAGACGTGGGGGATGTCCGGGGGGAAGTAGCAGCAGTCGCCGGGGGCCATGTCGGCCCATTCGTCCTGCACCTGCGCGCGGGCGGTGCCCGAAATCAGGTAACAGACCTGTTCGATGCCGGGATGCGCGTGCGGCAGGGCGCCCTTGCCCTTTTCGATCACCCCCAGCAACACTTCCACGCCGCGGGCGCCGACGGTTTCCGGGCTGATCAGCCGGCGGTTGAGGGTGCCGGTGTGATTGGCGGGGCTGTAGCCCGGTACGTCAGCTTCACGAACAAGCCATTTGGGAGTCGAACGCTGCGTCATGTCTCTTCCTTTTATTTTCCATACATGAATTTATTTTTACGTATGAAAAAAACATGGGCAAGCACTTTTTGCCCGCGGATACCGTGCCGCGCCCTAGGGGATTAGGGAAAACACCGGGCACACGCTGCTAAAATCGCAGGCTGATTTCCTTTCGCGAACCCGCCTCATGTCTTCTGTCCGCACGCCTGACGCCGCCGCCAACCTGTCCGATTGGCTGCAGTACCTGGAGTCCATCCACGCCACGGCGATCGACATGGGGCTGGACCGGGTGCGCCAGGTCGCGGACCGCATGCAACTGACGCTGCCCGGCATCAAATTCGTGGTCGGCGGCACCAATGGCAAGGGTTCCACCTGTGCCATGCTCGAGGCCATCCTGCTTGCGGCTGGCTACAAGGTGGGCCTGTACACCTCGCCGCACCTCATCGACTTCAACGAGCGTGCCCGCGTCAACGGCCAGATCGCCTCCGACCAAGACCTCATCACGCAGTTCCAGGCCGTCGAAGCCGCGCGCGGCGATGTGTCGCTGACTTATTTTGAATTCACCACGCTGGCCATTCTGCGCCTCTTCTCGCAGTCTCGGCTGGACGCGGTGGTGCTAGAAGTCGGCCTGGGCGGACGCCTGGATGCCGTCAACATCGTCGATGCCGACGTCTCCATCGTCACCAGCGTCGACCTGGACCACACCGACTGGCTGGGCGACACGCGCGAAAAAATCGGCTTCGAAAAAGCCCACATCTACCGCAGCGGCCGGCCGGCCATCTGCAGCGATCCCGTCCCCCCGCAGTCGCTGCTGGATCACGTCGAAGCCATCGGTGCAGACCTGTGGCTGTTCGGACGCGACTACAACTATTCCGGCGACCGCCAGCAGTGGGCCTACGGCGGTCGCGAACAGCGCCGCAGCGCGATGGCCTATCCGGCCCTGCGCGGCGCCAACCAACTGCTCAACGCCTCGGCGGCGCTGGCCGCGCTGGAATCCGTGCGCGACCGCCTGCCCGTGCAGCAGCAGGCCGTTCGATTGGGGCTGTTGCAGGCCTCGCTGCCGGGCCGCTTCCAGATCCTGCCGGGTCAGCCCACGGTAATCCTCGACGTCGCGCACAACCCGCACGCCGCGGCCGTGCTGGCGCAAAACCTCGACAACATGGGCTTTCATCCCTACACCCACGCGGTGTTCGGCATGCTGAACGACAAGGACCTCGCCGGGGTGGTGGCCAAGATGGGCTCCCGGATCGATTACTGGTATTGCGCCGGCCTTCCGGGACCGCGCGGCACGGCCGGTCAGGCGCTCGCGGATCAGGTCGCGGCGGCGCTCCCGCCGCTGCCCGCCGGCAGCGAAGCCCCCGGCATCCAGGCCTACGCCGATCCCGCCCAGGCCTTTGCCGCAGCGCGCGAACGGGCAGGGGAGAATGATAGAATCGTGATATTCGGATCGTTTCTCACCGTAGCCTCCGTTTTGCAGGCTCTGGGTCGCAAGGCATAGGCAAATCGGGCCATTCGCGTCATGGCGGCCCCGCCGCCTCAATGCCGCAAGGCGCCGCAAGGAATTCTCTTCCATGGGTTTTTTCAAACGCAAAGATCCCGCCGAGCAGGCGCAGACCTCCAAACGGGCTGCCGTGCCAAGCGAGGTCCAGGCCGCCGAGTTGCGTGGCCGCGCGCGTCGCAGGCTTGCGGGCGCAGTAGCGCTGGTGCTGGCAGCCGTCATCGTCCTTCCCATGGTGCTCGATTCGCAGCCCACGCCGGTCGACGACAACATTCCCATCAAGGTGCCGGAACGCAATACCCCGTTCCAGCCGCAGGTCTCCGAACCCCAGGCCGCCGCACCGACCGAGCCTTCCGCGCCCACCGACCCTGCCGCCGTTCCCACGCCGCCTGGCGTGACGTCCGTGCCGCCGGTGGCCGCCGCCTCCAACACGCCTCCTGCTACGACCCACACCACGCCGCCCGCCACGCAGCCGGCCACGCCCGCCGTGCCGCCGGTCACGCCGCCCAAGCCCGAGGTCAAACCCAAGCCCGAGCCGGCCAAGCCCACGACGCCGCCCAAGCCCGAGACGCGCTCGGACGACGGCGCGCGCGCCCTGGCGCTGCTCGAAGGCCGTAACGCGCCGGCGTCCGCGCCCAAGCCCGACACGCCCAAGCCGGCTGCCTCCAAGGGCAACTTCGTGCTGCAGATCGCCGCGTACACCACCTCGGAAGACGCCCAGTCGCGCCGCGGCAAGCTGCATCAGGCCGGGGTCACCAACGCATTTGTCGAGCAGGCCACCATCAATGGCAAGCAGCAGTACCGTCTGCGCGTGGGCCCGTTCCCGTCGCGCGAGGCGGCTCAGGCGGCCCAGGCGCGGTTGCGCACGCTGGGCTATGACAATGGTTTCATCGCCGCCCAATAGTGACCGGCTTCGACTTCGTCGTGCTGGCCATCCTGGCGGTATCGGGTGTGCTGGGCCTGGTGCGCGGCCTGCTCAAAGAGGTGCTGTCGCTGGTCGCCTATCTGCTGGCCTTTGTGGCCGCGATCTGGTGGGGTCCCACGGTCTATACCTGGCTGGAGCCCTATATTGAAACGACGCTGCTGCGCATGGGAGTCTCCTACGCGGCGGTGTTCATTATCGTGTTGCTCGGCGTGGGGTTGGTCAATATGACGCTTGCCGCCCTGATCCGCAGCACCGGACTCAGCCCGGCCGATCACGGCCTGGGCGGAATGTTCGGGCTGGCCCGTGGTCTATTGATTGTGCTGGCGCTGGTCGCCGCCGCAGGGTATACGCCGCTGCCGCAAGAGCCATGGTGGCAGGACGCCATGTTTTCGCATTCGGCCATCGAGGCCATCAAACATATCAAGACGTGGCTGCCGCCAACCCTGGCGACGTGGCTGCCGTACTGATTAGCTTCAAATCAACCAGGAAATCTCACCATGTGTGGAATCGTAGGGGTCATCGGGCGCGGGCCGGTCAACCAGCTGCTCTATGACAGCTTGCTGCTGTTGCAGCATCGCGGGCAGGACGCCGCGGGCATTGCGACGTCGCAAGGCAACCAGTTCAATATGTACAAGGCGCACGGCCTGGTGCGCGACGTGTTCCGCACGCGCAACATGCGCGCGCTGCCCGGCACGTCCGGCGTCGGCCAGGTCCGCTACCCCACCGCAGGCTCCAGCGCCAGCGAAGAAGAGGCCCAGCCTTTCTACGTCAACGCCCCGTTCGGCATCATGTTGTCCCACAACGGCAACCTGACCAACTGGCGCGAATTGCGCGAATCGCTCTATCGCGTCGACCGCCGCCACATCAACACGAACTCCGATTCCGAAGTCCTCCTGAACGTGCTGGCGCACGAGCTGCAATCGGCCGCCAACGGCGTGTCGCTGGACGATGACGCGATGTTCCGCGCGGTTGCCGCCCTGCACAAGCGCGTGCGCGGCGCCTATGCCGTCGTGGCCCAGATTTCCGGTTACGGCCTGCTCGCCTTCCGCGATCCCAACGGCATCCGTCCGCTGTGCATCGGCCGCCAGGAGACCGAAGAAGGCGTGGAATGGATGGCGGCCTCGGAATCCGTGGCCCTCGAAGGCAGCGGTTTCACCTTCGTGCGCGACGTCGAACCTGGCGAAGCCGTGTTCATCGACCTGGACGGCCGCATGGTCGCCCGCCAGTGCGCCGACAACCCGCAGCTCGTGCCGTGCATTTTCGAGTACGTCTACTTCGCCCGCCCCGATTCGATGATCGACGGCGTGTCGGTGTACGACGCGCGTCTGCGCATGGGTGAATACCTGGCCGACAAGGTCGCTCGCAACATGCGCCTGGGCGACATCGACGTCGTCATGCCGATTCCCGATTCCTCGCGCCCGGCCGCCATGCAGCTGGCCGCGCGTCTGAACCTGGACTATCGCGAAGGGCTCATCAAGAACCGCTACGTGGGCCGTACGTTCATCATGCCGGGCCAGGCCGTGCGCCGTAAGTCGGTGCGCCAGAAGCTCAATGCCATTGGCATGGAATTCAAGGGCAAGAACGTGCTGCTGGTGGACGACTCCATCGTGCGCGGCACGACCAGCCGCGAAATCGTCGACATGGCCCGCGCCGCCGGCGCCAACAAGGTGTACTTCGCCTCGGCCGCGCCTCCGGTGCGCTTCCCCAACGTGTACGGCATCGACATGCCCACGCAAAGCGAACTCATCGCCACCGGCCGTACGGACGAGGAAATCGCCCGCGCGATCGGCGCCGACAGCCTGGTCTACCAGGACCTGCACGATATGCAGCAGGCGGTTCGCGACATCAACCCCAAGCTGACGCGCTTCGAGGCCTCGTGCTTCGACGGCCAGTACATCACCGGCGACATCACGCCCGAGTACCTGGCCCGCCTGGGGCAGTCGCGCTCCGAGCCCGGCAAGGACGAAGACGCGGGCGGTCTGCGCTTCAATATGGGCTACACGTCCGACGACGCCTGATTTCTCCCGGCGTTTCGCGCAGACAAAAATGCCGTCCCTCGGGACGGCATTTTTTTCGTCGGCGGGGCAGCGCCGCAGGCAATGGCTAGCCCTGCGCTTCCCATAGCGGCGTGCGCGTGGCCTCGAGATGCGTGAGGTACAGCCGCAGGTCGAACTCGTATTGATGGTAATGCGGCTCCATGCGCAGGCACATGTTGTAGAACGCCTTGTTGTGGTCCTTTTCCTTCAGGTGAGCCAGTTCGTGCACGGTGATCATCTTCAGGAATTCCGCGGGCACGTTCTTGAACAGCGTCGCCACCCGGATCTCGTGCTTGGCCTTCAGCTTGCCGCCCTGCACGCGCGAGATATAGGTGTGCTGGCCCAGCGCATGCTGGATCACGTGGATCTTGCTGTCGAAGGCCACCTTGTTGATCTGGTCGCCGTTGCGCATGTAGGCGTTCTTCAGGTCCGTCACGTACTGGTACAGCGCCTTGTCGGTGCGCACTTCGTGCGCGCCACCTGGATACCGGGCAAGCAGGGCCGCGCCCAGCTTGTCCTGGTCCAGCAGCTTTTGCGCTTGCGCCAGCAGCGGTTCCGGGTAGCCGGTCAGGTATTTCAGCGTCTGCACGGATCGAAGCGGCCGGCTCAGGCGTGGCCGCGCCGGAACACCACTGGCAGGGCCATGAAGAACAGGATCACGAATAGCGCCAGGCTCCACAGGGCGTACTCGACGCCCAGCACCGGCACCTTGGCGTCCATGCAGGTGGCATAGATGCCGAACAGCGGCGGAATGGCGCTTTCCAGCCCGATGCCGGTCATGAAGCGGTCGGCAAACGTCTGGTCGCACGACAGCATGTTGGCGGCAACGCTGTACTGATACCAGGCGGCTACGATGCCGGACAGCGACAAGAGGGCGGCAAGAAAGCCGCAAATGCGCGTCAGCGCGCGTCCGCCGCCAAAGCTGCCGATCAGCGCGACGACGCCGATCACCAGGTAGATCAGGCGCTGCATCACGCACCAGGCGCAGGGCGGCATGTCGAAGACGTGCTGGGAAACGAGGGCGATGCCCACCGCGCCGAAGGAGAAGAGGGCGATCAGGCGGAGCAGGCGTTCTGAGCGAGAGGTCATTGTTGCGTTGGAATGAGTTGGACGAAGCCGGCGCGGCGGCCGGACTTGCTTAGGCCTTCGGGACGGGAATTGGTTGCATCACCTGCGTCAGCACGCTCAGGAGCAGTTCCCGCGCGCCTTCCCAGAAAATCTGCACCCCGAGACACAGCATGATGAAGGCCGATAGCCGCATGAAGACCGCCGTGCCGTTATCGCCCAGGCGATGCAGCATCTGCGCCGCAAAGCGCAGGCAGACGTAAAGCGTCAGGGACACGACGATGATGCCGGGAATGGACCCCGCCAGCCGCACCAGGCTCCATGCGTGGTTCGTGTCCCGCAGCGAGACGCCCACCGTGATGGCGGCCGCGATGGAGCCGGGGCCGCAACTGATGGGGAAGGTCAGCGGATAGAACGCGCGCGCCTTCGCCATCTCGGGCGTGAACGATTCGGCCATGCGCGCCACCCGCTCGGTGTCGGCATCTGGCGAGTTCACCAGCCGCCAGGCGCTGGCGATCACCAGCATGCCCCCGCCCACGCGCACGATGGACAGCGAGATGCCGAAAAAACTGAGGAGCACGTTGCCCGCCACCATGGCCACGATCAGCATCAGGCACACGTTGATCGCGACCCGCTTGGCCAGCACCACCCGCGTGGCCGAGGACGCGCCCTCGGTCAGCGAAAGAAAGATGGGGGCGATCGCAGGCGGATTCAGGAACGGCAGCAGGGTGGCCAGTGCGAAGAAAAAGCTGCCACCGAAAATGCGCAGATAGTCGTTGAGCTGCATGTGAGCAAGCATCGCCTGGCCGAAAACCCGGATTGTATGCGGTCCGGGCCGGGTCTGGCGATGCCAGGTCAGGCAGCGCGCTGCTGGGCCTCGTCGCCCGACAGCGCGTCAAGGATGTCGCGTTCGAACTGCATCTGGCTGCGGGGGCGCGCCAGTGTGGATCCATCCACAATGAACACGTCTTCCACGCGGTCGCCCAGCGTCATGATCTTGGCCATGAGCAGGTTGATCTCGTGGCGCGCAAAGACGCGCGCCAGGGCGTGCAGCAGCCCGGGGCGGTCGGTCGCCGTGACGGACAGGCGCCATGACGTGCTGCGCTCGTCCGGCTGCAGTTCGGCCTGGGGCATGACCGGAAACACGCGAGACACGCGGGACTGCCGGCCACGACCGTACCAACCGCCGCGGCCGGGCTGGGCCTGCGCGGCCGCCTGCGGATCCTTCAGGCGTTCGGCAAGTTCGTGTTCGACCAGCGTGGCCTGCGCCCGCAGGTCGCTGGCGCCCTCCGGCAGCAGAACGATGAAGCTGTCCAGCGCCCAGCCATGGCGGGTCGTGTGGATGCGCGCGTCCTGAATGGACAGCGACTTGGCGTCGAAATAACCGCAAATGGCGACAAATAGATCGGGGGCGTCGCGCGTGTAGACCATGATCTGCAGGCCTTCACCCTGTTCGGTGGGGCGCGCCTTGACCACGGCTTTGGCCGGCGCGACCTGGTGATACAGGTGGCGCGTGTGCCAGGCGATGTCGGACGCGTCATGGCGCAGGAAATACGCCACGTCGAGCTGATTCCAGAACGCCTCGCGCGCGTCGTCGCGCAGGCCGGCCAGCCGGGTCAGCCGGGCTGCTTCTTCCTTGCGCTCGGCCAGCACGGTGTGGGCGTCGGCATGGGCGCCGCCCAGCGCCGCCAGCGTCAGCTTGTACAGGTCTTCCAGCAGCTTGCCCTTCCAGGCGTTCCAGACCTTGGGGCTGGTGCCGCGAATGTCCGCCACCGTCAGCAGATACAGCGCGGTCAGATGGCGCTCGTCCTTCACCGTGGCGGCGAATTCCTGCACGACGTCGGGGTCGGAGAGGTCGCGCTTTTGCGCCACCGCCGACATCAGCAGATGCTGACGCACCAAAAACTCGACCAGTTTCGCGTCTTCCGGGTCCATGCCGTGATCCGCCGCGAACTTGCGCACTTCGCGCGCACCCAGTTCGGAATGATCGCCGCCGCGGCCCTTGGCGATGTCGTGAAACAGCGCCGCCACGTACAGCAGCCAGTGCCGGTCCAGGCCGGCGATCAGCTGGCTGGCCAGCGGATATTCCTGCGCGTGCTCGGGCATGGTGAATCGGCGCAGGTTGCGCACCACCGCGAGCGTGTGCTGGTCCACCGTATAGGCATGGAAAAGGTCGTGCTGCATCTGGCCCACGATGCGGCGGAACACCGGCAGATAACGCGGCAGGATGTTCAGCATGGTCATGCGCCGCAGTTCGTGCACGATGCCGCGCGGCTGCTGCAGGATCTGCAGGAACAGCTTGCGGTTGACCGGGTTGCGGCGGAACTGCGCGTCGATGCGGTGACGCGAATGCCAGATGGCGCGCAGCGTGCGCGCCGACATGCCGGTCAGCTCGGGGTGCTGCTGCATCACCAGGAAGGCGCGCAGCAGCAGCGTGGGATTGCGCTCGAAGCCGTCGTCCCGAATGATGTCCAGGCGGTCGCGCAGGTTGCGGAAATCGTCATCGATGTCGCGCGCGTCGCTGTCGGGGCGCGGGAACAGCCGTTCCTCGATGTTCTGCACCAGGATGCCGTTCAACTGCGTCACCAGACGCGCCGCCCAGTAGTAGCGCTGCATCAGCAGTTCGCTGCCCCGCCGCGTGGCGGTGGCGTGGATGCCGTAGACATCGGCCAGTGCGGGCTGCAGATCGAACAGCACCCGGTCTTCGCGCCGATTGGCCAGCAGATGCAGTTCAATGCGCAGGCGCTTGAAAGCCTGCTCGGCCTTGCGCAGGTCGCGCGCCTCGGACGAGGTCAGCAACCCCGCCTGCGCCACCGAGCGCCAGTTATTGCCGAAACCGGCTGCACGCGCCATCCATAGAATGACTTGCAGATCGCGCAAGCCGCCCGGCGATTCCTTGCAATTGGGCTCCAGCGCGTACGGGGTGTCGTGGTAGCGCGCATGGCGCTGCTGCATTTCGACGCGCTTGGCCAGAAAAAACGCCTGCGGATCAAGCCGGGACTTGGTCGCGGCATCGAATTTGCGCATCAGCACGCGGCTGCCGGCCAGCCAGCGGGATTCCAGCAGCGCGGTTTCCACGGTGATGTCCGCGTCCGCCTCGCGCTCGCAATCCTCGATGGTGCGCACGCTGTGGCCGGGCTCCAGTCCCAGATCCCACAGCGAAGCCACCAGTTTTTCGATCGCGCTTTCTTCGTCCGGCGTCGGGGCGTGGGGCAGCAGGATCAGCAGGTCGACGTCGGAATGAGGGTAGAGCTCGCCACGGCCATAACCGCCCACGGCAGCCAGCGTGGCGCCGATCGGCAGCGGACAATGCTTGACCAGATCCCGCAGGGCGGCATCCACGATGCGTCGCAATTCGGTCAGCAGGATGTCCGGCCGTTCGTGTTCCCGGAACTGGGCCACCGCGGCCCGCCGGGATTCCTGGATGCGTTCGCGCAGCTTGGTAAGGATTTCGGCGGTCATGGGTGGCTGCGGGCTTCAGACGGCGGGAATGACGATGGGTTCGGTGATGAACGCGGGCGGCTGGGGCATGCCGGGCGAGAGGGTCAGGACCTCGTAGCCGGTTTCCGTCACGCAGACGGCGTGTTCCCATTGCGCGGACAGGCTGTGGTCGCGGGTGACGACGGTCCAGCCGTCGGCCAGTTGGCGGATCTCGCGGCGTCCGGCGTTGATCATGGGCTCGATGGTGAACAGCATGCCGGTCACCAGCTTCACGCCCGTGCCGGGCTTGCCGTAGTGCAGCACCTGCGGGTCTTCATGGAAGCGTTCGCCGATGCCGTGGCCGCAGAATTCGCGCACCACCGAGAAGCCGTTCGATTCGGCGTGCTTCTGGATCGCATTGCCGATGTCGCCCAGCGTGGCGCCGTTCTTGACCTGCTGGATGCCTTTCCACATGCACTCGAACGTGATGTCGGACAGGCGCCGGGACAGAATGGACTGCTCGCCCACCGCGTACATCCGGCTCGTGTCGCCAAACCAGCCATCCTTGATGATGGTGACGTCGATGTTCAATGAGTCCCCGTTTTTTAGGACCTTGTCGCCCGGGATGCCGTGACACACCTGATGGTTGACCGAGGTACAGATGGCGCCGGGGAAGGGCGGGTAGCCCGGGGGCGCATAGCCGACCGTGGCGGACTTCACCTTGAGCTCGTCGGTCAGGTATTCCAGGCACAGGCGGTCGAGTTCGCCCGTGGTGACCCCCGGCTTGACGTGCGGGGTGATGAAATCGAGAACTTTGGCGGCGTCCTGGCAGGCGGCGCGCATCTTGGCCAGGTCGGCCGGATTGGTGATTGTGCCCATGGAATGCTTGCGACGAGTCGCTTGAATGTCTGCTTGAAAGAATAGTAGAATTATAGGCTTCCCTAAAAATTTGGGGAGCAATCGGGTTACCGGCAAGAAGAGTCAGGACAAGAACATCCGTCAGGGTGGGAACATCCCGGCTCCCAGCCAAACCCGGCGGGTGCTGGCCTTTGGGTCCAGAGCACAGGTCTAGAGCAGAGGTTCTAGTGCACACCGGCAGGAAATCTGGTTTCGCGCGGTTCTTTCTTGAGATCCCGTGGCAAGCCCTGAAGTTTCACCGCAAGCGAAGGTTGTGGAGCGAATTCGGGCAGGCTGCTGGTGTTGAGGAAAAAATGGGCGACAAACGGAAATCCGGCTGGATGCGCTTAGGGCATGAAGCTTTTGGCATGGCGCTTGGGGCATGGATGCTGACACTGGCTGGGCGCGGTGTGCTTGCAAGCCCGGAAGTGTTTTCGAGCGGCGATGCAGGTTCGGTATGGGCGCTGGATTAAGTTCTTGGAATCGTGCTTAGAAGCGTCTGCTGAAAAGCGTGTGCTGAAAAGCGCATCCTGAAAGGGGTCCTTAAGAACTGCCACAGCGGCCTGATGCGCGGGCGGGCCTAGCGGCCACGTTCGCGAAGAACTGGATTTCGCCGCCAACAAAACAATTCCGGGTGCGTCTTGAAGAAACTTCCAGGAAACTCCTGGAGTGTCGGACAGACGCAATGCAAGTCTCTTGTCGTGTGGCGGCCGTCTGGGTTTATCGCGGCAGCGTAGTAGAAGTCGTTAAAGGCGCGCCGCTACAGGCAACACGCCTGGAGCGTCGTAGTTATTGCGGCAGTGATCGGCCGGCCCGGTTAAAATTTTTGTCATCCCGCGTTTTTGCGGGAAATCGCGCGCAACACCACCCAGGGTGTCAGCAGGATGCTGATGCAGGTGCGGCGCAAGAAACCAACCCTTGGAGAATTAAATGTCTTTGATGCGCGAAATGCTGGAAGCGGGTGTCCACTTTGGTCACCAGACCCGTTACTGGAACCCCAAGATGTCGCAGTACATCTTCGGCCACCGCAACAAGATTCACATCATCAACCTCGAAAAGACGGTTGATAAGTACCAGGAAGCCACCAAGTTCGTGAAGCAGCTGGCTGCTCGCGGCGGCAACATCCTGTTCGTCGGCACGAAGCGCGCTGCTCGCGAGCTGGTCGCCGCTGAAGCCGCCCGTTGCGGCATGCCCTTCGTCGACGCCCGCTGGCTCGGCGGCATGCTGACCAACTTCAAGACGGTCAAGACCTCGGTCAAGCGCCTGAAGGACATGGAAGCCGTTGTCGCCGAAGGCGGCGCCGAGCGCATGATCAAGAAGGAAGGCCTGCTGTTCCAACGCGAACTGGACAAGCTGAACAAGTCGATCGGCGGCATCAAGGACATGAACGGTCTGCCCGATGCCATGTTCGTGATCGACGTCGGCTACCACAAGATCGCCATCGCCGAAGCCAAGACGCTGGGCATCCCCGTGGTCGCCGTGGTTGACACCAACCACTCGCCCGAAGGTATCGACTACGTCATCCCCGGCAACGACGACTCGGCCAAGGCCATCGCGCTGTACGCCAAGGGCATCGCCGACGCCGTCCTGGAAGGCCGCGAGCAAAACCTGAACGGTCTGGTCGAAGAACTGGGCGAAGGTCAGGAAGAGTTCGTCGAAGTGCAAGACAACCAGGCCTAAGCCTGTTGTCATGTCCGGCGGGTAAGGTCTGGAAGCGGCGCCGAATCTGGTCCGCTTTCGCCCCGCCGGCGCTGCGAAGCTGGGCTCCCATCTTCCAGGCCCGCCACGTGCGGGCGTCTCATCGAATCAAATCACAGCCCCGGCCCGCCGGGGCGTGTCTTAGCAAAATTTGGAGCAAACATGGCTGAAATTACCGCTGCCCTGGTCAAGGAACTGCGCGAAAAGACTGACGCGCCCATGATGGAATGCAAGAAGGCCCTGACGGAAGCCGAAGGTGACCTGGCCCGCGCCGAGGAAATCCTGCGCGTCAAGCTGGGCAACAAGGCCAGCAAGGCTGCTGCCCGCGTCACCGCCGAAGGCCTGATCGGTCTGTTCATCTCCGCCGACGCCAAGAAGGGCGCCGTCATCGAAATCAACTGCGAAACCGACTTCGTCGCCAAGAACGACGACTTCGTCGGCTTCGTGAACAAGCTGGCCGAACTGGTCGCGACGCAGAACCCGGCCGACGTCGCCGCGCTGTCGGCGCTGCCGTACGGTGAAGGCACCGTCGAAACCACCCGCACTGCCCTGATCGGCAAGATTGGCGAAAACATCTCGATCCGCCGCTTCGAGCGCATCGAGACCGCCAACTCGCTGGCCAGCTACGTGCACGGCGGCAAGATCGGCGTGCTGGTCGAATACACCGGCGCCGAAGAAGTGGGCAAGGACCTGGCGATGCACATCGCCGCCACCAAGCCCAAGGCCCTGAACGCCGACGGCGTGAACCCGGCCGACATCGCTGCCGAGCGCTCGGTTGCCGAGCAGAAGGCCGCTGAATCCGGCAAGCCGGCCGACATCGTCGCCAAGATGGTGGAAGGCTCAGTCGTGAAGTTCCTGAAGGAAGTGACGCTGCTGTCGCAGCCCTTCGTCAAGAGCGACAAGCACACGGTCGAACAGCACCTGAAGGAAAAGGGCGCGTCGATCAGCAAGTTCGTGCTGTTTGTCGTCGGCGAAGGTATCGAGAAGAAGACCAGCGACTTTGCCGCTGAGGTTGCCGCCGCCGCCGCTGGCGCCGCCTGACCTCTAGGTAGTGCTTAAAGGCCGGCGCTAGATTAAATTCTAGTCCGGCCTTTTTCGCCGCATGGGCCCCCAAAGGCAGACGCCTCGGGGGCGCCCAACCCGCCTTGCGGGCGCGGCGCTGGGGGTCAACCCCATTCTTGACTTACACTTTCGTCGGATTGTTCTTCGGGATATCACCTATGAGCAGCAGGGCATACAAACGGGTTCTTCTCAAACTTTCCGGCGAGGCGCTGATGGGCGACGATGCATTCGGCATCAATCGCTCCACCATCGTCCGTATGACCGATGAGATCGCTGAAGTCGCCGCCACGGGCGTCGAACTGGCCATCGTCATCGGCGGAGGCAACATCTTCCGTGGCGTCGCCCCGGGTGCGCAGGGCATGGACCGCGCGACCGCCGACTACATGGGCATGATGGCCACCATCATGAACGCGCTTGCGCTGCAAGACGCGCTCAAGCACAAGGGTATCGACACCCGGGTACAATCCGCGCTGAATATCGATCAGGTCGTCGAGCCCTACATCCGGCCGAAGGCTTTGCGCTACCTCGAAGAGGGCAAGGTCGTGATCTTCGCCGCGGGCACCGGCAACCCCTTCTTCACCACCGATACGGCTGCGGCACTGCGCGGCGCCGAGATCGGCGCGGAGATCGTGCTGAAGGCCACCAAGGTGGACGGCATCTACAGCGCGGATCCCAACAAGGATCCCACCGCAACGCGCTATGCGCGCATCAGCTTCGACGAGGCGATCGTCCGCCGTCTGGAAGTCATGGACGCCACCGCCTTTGCGCTGTGCCGCGACCAGAAACTGCCGATCAAGGTGTTTTCGATCAATAAGTCCGGCGCGCTCAAGCGAGTCGTGAGCGGCGAGGACGAAGGCACGTTGGTACACGTTTAAAGAAAAGGAAATTCCATGAGCGCAGCAGAAATCCGCAAATCCGCCGAGGCCAGAATGGCCAAGTCGCTTGATACGCTCAAGACCAACCTGGCCAAGATCCGCACGGGCCGCGCCCACACCGGCATCCTGGACCACGTGCAGGTCGAATACTACGGTTCGCCCGTGCCCGTGGGCCAGGTCGCCAACGTGAACCTGGTCGACGCCCGCACCATCAGCCTGCAGCCGTACGAAAAGCACATGGCCGGCCCGATCGAAAAGGCCATCCGTGAGTCGGACCTGGGTCTGAACCCCATCTCCATGGGCGACACGATCCGCGTGCCGATGCCCGCGCTGACCGAAGAACGCCGCCGCGACCTGACCAAGGTCGTGCGCAGCGAAGGCGAAGACGCCAAGATCGCGGTGCGGAACCTGCGCCGCGAGGCCAACGAAGCGCTCAAGAAGCTGGTCAAGGACAAGGAAATCTCCGAGGACGACGAGCGTCGTTCGCAAGATGACGTCCAGAAGCTGACGGATCGCGCCGTCGCCGACATCGACAAGATGGTCGTCCAGAAAGAAGCCGAAATCATGACCGTATAATCCCCACACGCCACGAGGCGCCGCATTGCGGCCCGCGTGGCGTCAGGATTACGTTGCACATGCGCCGTCCCGTCCATTGCCTCGCGGTACTTCCTCGTAGCGATGGAATCGACGGCGCAGGTTTTTTCCCGTATTCGTCTTTTTCGCCGGTCCGCCGCGCGCAGTCCCCAAACTAATGGCAACCAGTTCGACTCAGGCGGTCCCCGATATCCGTGACATCCCCGAGCACGTCGCCATCATCATGGATGGCAACGGTCGCTGGGCGACGCGGCGCCTGCTGCCTCGCACTGCCGGGCATGCCAAGGGCGTGCAGGCCGTCCGGCGCGTGGTCGAGGCCTGCGGACGCGCAGGCGTGCGCTACCTGACGTTGTTCGCGTTCAGTTCCGAGAACTGGCGCCGCCCGGCCGAAGAGGTCTCGTTGCTGATGCGCCTTTTCGTGCAGGCGCTTGAGCGTGAAGTCGGCAAGCTGCAAGAGCAGGGCGTGCGTCTGCACGTGATCGGCGACCTGAGCGCCTTCGAGCCGCGCCTGCGCGAGCTCATCGCCGCTGCCCAGGAACGCACCGCGCACAACGACCGGCTGCACCTGACTGTCGCCGCCAACTACGGCGGCCGTTGGGACATCCTGCAAGCCACCCGAGCCATGCTGGCGGCCGAGCCCGACCTCGCGGCGCACCCGGACCGGGTGGACGAAGAGCGCCTTTCCAGGCATCTTTCCATGGCATGGGCTCCCGAGCCCGACCTGTTCATCCGCACCGGCGGCGAACAGCGCATTTCCAATTTCCTGATCTGGCAGATGGCGTACGCGGAGTTCTACTTCACGGATCGCTATTGGCCGGATTTCGGCGCCAATGAACTCATGGCCGCCTTTGATTGGTACCGCACGCGCGAGCGCCGCTTCGGCCGCACCAGCGCCCAAGTCAGCGAAGCCGCCGCCAAATAGGCTGATCGCGACGCGCGCGTCTTTCCAGGCAGCACAAGAGGAGACCGTCACATGCTGGGCCAGCGTATCGTTACCGCCGTCGTTTTGTTGGCCATTCTGGCCGCCGCCATGGCGAGCGCCAATCCATGGTGGTTCGTCGCGTTGCTGGCCCTTGCGGCCGCCTGCGCCAATTGGGAGTGGCTGCGCCTGACGCTGCCGCAACCGCCATCCCCCGTCATTTCCATCGGCGTCGCCGTGCTGCTGTTCGCCGGCATGCTGGTGCTGACCTCCGCCTGGCTGGCGGGCGACCGTAGCGGCGCCGGCGATCCGGGCTGGGTGCTGCGCTACCTGGTTCCCGCCGTCTCGGCCGTCTGGCTGTTTGGCGGCGTGACCGCCGTGGTGCGCGGGCGTTCCGATGCGCCGCCGGCCAGCTTGGCCTGGTCGGTCTTCTCCGTGCCGGCCGCGTTTGCCGCCTGGGCGGTTCTGGCCCAGATGTACGTCGCGCGCGGCGCGGTGTTCGTCGTGTCCCTCCTCGCCCTCGTCTGGGTGGCTGATATTGCGGCATATTTTGCCGGCCGGGCCTTCGGCAAGCGTAAACTGGCTCCGCGCGTGAGTCCCGGCAAGACCATTGAAGGCGCCATTGCCGGCGTCCTGGGTGCGGTGGTGTGGATTGGCTTGTCCAGCCTGTGGGACGGCACCTTCGGTCATGCCCTGGTCGAACGCTGGACCTTCTGGCTTGCATTGCCGATCGCCGCTGTTCTGGGCGTGCTGTCCATTGTGGGAGACCTGTTCGAATCGCTGCTCAAGCGACGCGCGGGCCGCAAGGATTCCAGCACGCTCTTGCCTGGCCATGGCGGTGTGTATGACCGCATCGATGCGATCCTGCCCGTCGCGCCGTTCGCGCTACTTTTGTCTGGAGTCTTGTTTTGACGGCTTTTCAACGTGTCGTCGTGCTGGGATCGACCGGATCCATCGGTGAAAGCACGCTGGACGTAATTGCTCGCCACCCGGAGCGGATGGCGGTTTATGCGCTGTCGGCGCACAGCAGGATGCAGCGCCTTGCCGAGCAGGCGCTGGCCAGCCGGGCTGCCGTCGTGGTGGTGCCCGACACCGCCGCCCGTCAGAAATTCATCGACGCGTGGCAGGGCGGACAGCCCATGCCCGAGATCCGCGTCGGCGCGCAGGCGCTGGCCGACACGGCCGCGGATACCCAATGCGACGCCGTCATGGCCGCCATCGTCGGCGCCGCAGGCTTGCCGTCTGCACTGGCCGCCGCGCGTGCAGGCAAGCGCGTACTGCTGGCCAACAAAGAGGCGCTGGTTGCCGCCGGCACGCTGTTCATGCAGGCAATCCGCGATAACGGCGCCGAACTGCTGCCTATCGATAGCGAACACAACGCCATCTTCCAGTGCTTGCCGCACCAAGGACGCGCCGATGCGCCGCATAGTCCGGCAAAGGGTGTGCGGCGCCTGTTGCTGACCGCGTCGGGCGGCCCGTTCCGCGGGCGCGATCTCGAAGACCTGCACGACGTCACGCCCGAGCAAGCTTGCGCCCATCCCAACTGGAGCATGGGCCGCAAGATATCCGTCGACTCGGCCACCATGCTGAACAAAGGCCTGGAGGTCATCGAAGCCCATTGGCTGTTCGCAATGCCCGCCGATCGGATCGACGTGGTGGTGCACCCGCAGAGCGTCGTCCATTCAATGGTTGAGTACGACGACGGCTCCGTTCTCGCGCAGTTGGGACAGCCCGACATGCGCACGCCCATTGCCTACGGTCTTGGATTCCCCGATCGCATCGAGAGCGGCGTCGGTCCGCTGGACCTGACCCGCCACGGCCGGCTCGACTTTGAAAAGCCGGATCTGACCCGGTTTCCTTGCTTGGCCCATTCGTTCGCCGCAATGCGGGCGGGGCAGGGCGCCTGCGTGGCGCTCAACGCCGCGAACGAAGTTGCGGTCGACGCCTTCCTGGAAGGCCGGCTTGCCTATACCTGGATTCCGCGGGTCATCGAGGCGGCGCTCGAGTGGCAAGCGCGGCAGGCATCTGTTACGCTCAGCAGTCTTGACGACGTACTTGCGCTTGACGCCGAGGCGCGCGCCTTTTCGGGCAACCTCGGACTGGCCTGATAGCGGGCCGCGCCTGCCTCTGATTTCCTAGATTCCGACCCCATGCTTTTCACCCTGCTGGCCTTTGCCGTAGCGCTTGGCTCACTGATCATTTTCCATGAGCTTGGGCACTATTGGGTTGCCCGCCTGTGTGGCGTGAAGGTCCTGCGTTTCTCAGTCGGCTTTGGCAAGGTCATCCTGCGCCGCACCGACCGGCACGGCACCGAATGGGCGGTTTCCGCGCTGCCGCTGGGCGGTTACGTCAAGATGCTGGACGACGCGCCGCCCGGAGCTTCGCCCGCCGTGGCGGCGTCGGCATTCAACACCAAGCCGGTCGGGCAGCGCATCGCCATCGTGGCGGCCGGTCCCATCTTCAATCTGATACTTGCGGTGTTTCTGTATGCGGGCCTGAATATGGCCGGCACCGAGGAGCCCGTCGCCATCATCGCGCCGCCCGCCGCCGAGACGCCTGCCGCCCGCGCGGGTCTGCTGGGCGGCGATCGCATCCTGGCCATCGACGGCCAGGAAGTCGCATCGTGGTCCGACGCCCGCTGGCGCCTGATGGACGTGATGTCCACCGGTGGGCGCGCCAGCATCGAGGTCAGCACCCCGTCCGGCGCCGTTCAGCAGCGCGAACTCGACCTTCCCCCCAACACGATGGACCCGGCCGAGGGCGACCCGCTCGCCGCCGCTGGTGTTCGTCTGGCTCAACCCAAGCCCGCGGTGCGCGCCGTGATCGACGGCGGTGAAGGGCAGGCCGCGGGCCTGCGCGCCGGCGATCTGGTCGTGGCCGTGAATGGCCAGCCGGCCCCTGATACCGGCGCACTCGTCAAGCAGATCCAGGAAAGCGCCGGGAAGCCGCTTGCGCTTACCGTGGTGCGCGATGGCGCCAGCGTCACCCTGAACGTCACGCCTCGCCCCGAAGTCGTCAACGGCCAGGAGATCGGCCGCGTCGGCGTGCAGCTGGGCGGCAACGTGCCGATGGTGACGGTGCGCTATGGCGTCTTCGACAGCCTGTGGCGCGGCGCCGTCCGCACCTGGGATACCGCCTGGTTTTCGCTGCGCATGATGGGCCGGATGGTGACGGGCGACGTGTCGTGGCGCAATGTCAGCGGTCCGGTCACGATTGCCGACTATGCCGGCCAGACCGCCCGGATCGGCATTGTTGCGTATATCGCCTATATCGCATTGATCAGTATCAGCCTTGGCGTTTTAAATTTGCTTCCCATTCCTATGCTGGATGGTGGCCATCTGCTGTACTATCTCGTCGAAATTGTGCGGGGCAGCCCCCCGCCTGCCAGATGGATCGACATCGGACAACGCGCTGGCATAGGCATATTGGCAAGCCTTATGGGGCTTGCGCTGTTCAACGATTTCACGCGTTTGTTCACTTGAACGCGATTTAGCATAAAATCCCCCGCCATTTGCACGACCGAGGATACTCAAGGATGTCTTTTCGCCGGATGTTTCAACACAAAAAGGGTGTACTGCCGGGTCTCGTTGCCGCCGCATTGATGTTGCCGGCCTTGGCCCACGCCTTCGAACCCTTTGTCGTGCGGGATATCCGCGTAGAGGGTATTCAACGAACCGACGCCGGCACCGTCTTTGGTTATCTTCCCGTCAAAGTCGGCGAGAAATTCACCGAAGAAGAAGCCACCGAAGCCATTCGCCGCTTGTATGGCACGGGCTTTTTCACCGACGTTCAGATCCAGACGGACAATAATGTCGTCGTCGTGGTCGTCCAGGAACGTCCGACCATCGCCTCCGTTAATTTCAACGGCATGCGCGAGTTCGACTCCAAGGCCATCACCACGTCGCTCGCCCAGGTCGGTTTTGCGGAAGGCCGCATTTTCGACCGCTCCATGCTCGAGCGCGCTGAATACGAACTGAAACAGCAGTATCTGTCCAAGGGCAAGTACGGCGTCGAAGTCACCTCCACCGTCACACCGCTGCCGCGCAATCGCGTCGGCGTCAGTTTCGATGTGTTCGAGGGCTCGGTCGCCCGCATCCAGGAAATTCGTTTCGTCGGCAATAAAGCCTTCTCCGAAAGCGATCTGCTGGACGAATTCAAGCTCACCACCCCAGGCTGGCTGACCTGGTACACGGATACCGACAAATACTCGCGCGAAAAGCTCGAGGGCGACCTCGAACGCCTGCGCTCGTTCTACCTGGATCAGGGTTACCTTGAGTTCTCGGTCGAGCCGCCGCAAGTCACCATTTCGCCGGACCGCCAGGACATCCGCATCACGATCACCGTCCATGAAGGCGAGCCCTACAAGGTGCGCAGCGTAAAGCTGGCGGGCAACCTGCTGGGCCTGGACAAGGAAATCAACGACCTGGTGCAGATCAAGGCTGGCGAGACCTTCTCGGCCGCCAAGACCAACGATTCCGCCAAGGCGATCACCGACTACCTGGGTGAACTGGGCTACGCATTCGCCAACGTCAACCCGAACCCGCAGCTCGACCGCGCCAAGCACGAAGCCGACCTGACCTTCTACGTCGATCCGAGCCGCCGCGTGTATGTGCGCCGCATCCAGATCGGCGGCAACACCCGTACCCGCGACGAAGTCGTGCGCCGCGAAATGCGCCAGCAGGAAGCCGCCTGGTACGACGCTGCCGACATCAAGACTTCGCGCGACCGCGTCGACCGCCTGGGTTACTTCAGCGACGTCAACGTCAAGACCGATCCGGTCCCGGGCTCGCCCGACCAGGTCGATGTCAACGTCGACGTGAAGGAAAAGCCCACCGGCATGATCAACCTGGGCGTGGGCTACGGCTCGTCCGAAAAGGCGATTCTGTCGGCTGGCATCAGCGAAGACAACGTCTTCGGCAGCGGCACCAACCTGACGCTGCAACTGAACACCAGCAAGACGAACCGCGCGGTGGTGCTGTCGCACACCGATCCGTACTGGACCAAGGACGGCATCAGCCGCACCACGTCCGCGTACTACCGCGTGACCGAGCCCTGGAACAACAACGACGGCGATTACCGCGTCAAGGCCATGGGCCTGGGCATGAACTTCGGTATCCCGATCTCGGAGTATGACCGCGTCTTCCTGGGCGCCAACTTCGAACGCAACCAGATCGACCTGTACAACAACTCGCCGGCGGCCTACGAGCACTTCGTCGACCAGTATGGCGATTCGACCAATTCGGTGATTTTCAGCGCCGGCTGGTCCAAGGACACGCGTGACAGCGCGCTGGCGCCGACCAAGGGTTCGTACACCCGCCTGAAAGCCGACCTGTCGACCGTCGACCTGCAATACACCATGCTGACCGCGCAGCAGCAGTACTACGTGCCGCTGGGCGGCTCGTACACGCTGGCGCTCAACGGCATGGTTGATTGGGGCCGGAGCTACGGCAGCAACGATTACCCGGTCATCAAGAACGTCTATGCCGGCGGTATCGGCACCGTCCGCGGCTATGAAGGCTCGTCGCTGGGTCCGCGCGACGTCAAGACGGGCGACTACCTGGGCGGCACGCGCCGCATCGTGGCAAACGCCCAGCTCTACCTGCCGTTCCCGGGCGCGTCCAAGGACCGCACGTTGCGTTGGTTCATTTTCAGCGACGCCGGTCAGGTGTCGGCAGGCAGCGGCCTCTCCTGCACGGGTGGTCGGGACAATACCGAGGTCGAAGATCCGTGCGGCTGGCGTTTCTCGGCGGGCGTGGGCCTGTCCTGGCAATCGCCGATGGGTCCGCTGCAGTTGTCTTATGCGCGGCCGCTCAATTCCAAGCCGGGCGACGACAAGCAAAGCTTCCAGTTCCAGATCGGGACCGGATTCTAAGCGAGGCGTTACTCTTGAAAACAAGGGCAGGGCCCACCGGCCCAGCGTCCTTGCTGTTTAGTGGCACAATACACACTTTGGCTTTGCCTTACTGGAAGGTGAGATTTTCATGATGTCTGATTTCGCACTTAAATCATCGAAGACGCTGGGCGCGAAGCGCCGTAGCAAGCTGGGCGGCTCCATTGCCCTGGTGGGTGCGCTCATTCTCGGTTCGGCTGCCGCGATCCCCGCCCAAGCGCAAAACACCAAGATCGGTTTCGTCAATACCGAACGCATCCTGCGCGAATCGGGTCCGGCCAAGACTGCCCAGAGCAAGATCGAAGCCGAATTCAAGAAGCGCGACGACGAACTCCAACGCCTGAACAACAGCCTGCGCTCGCAAGCCGAGAAGTTCGACAAGGACGCGCCCGTCCTGTCGGAATCCGACCGCGTCAAGCGCCAGCGCGAACTGGCCAACCTAGACACCGACCTGCAGCGCAAGCGCCGCGAATTCCAGGAAGACTTCAACCGCCGCCGCAACGAAGAATTCTCGGGCATCGTGTCCAAGGCCAATGACGCCATCAAGCGTATCGCCGAACAGGAAAACTACGACCTGATCATCCAGGACGCAGTGACGGTCAACCCCCGCATCGACATCACCGACAAGGTGATTCAGAGCCTGGGCAAGTAAAGCGATACCCGTCTAGTCATGCCGGTTTTACTGGATCTTGCCCGCGCGCCGACACTCGAAGCAATGTTGAGCGCCGCCAATACCCAGGGTATGGACTGGCGTATCAGTGCGGTTCCCGGCGCAGACCCCATGCGGGTCTGCGGCATCGGGACCCTGTCTTCGGCCGGTCCTCAGGAAATC
Organism: Achromobacter sp. UBA4530; assembly: GCF_002388205.1. NCBI lineage: Bacteria > Pseudomonadati > Pseudomonadota > Betaproteobacteria > Burkholderiales > Alcaligenaceae > Achromobacter > Achromobacter sp. UBA4530. The sequence continues at coordinate 79,193 of NZ_DGMA01000006.1, forward strand.
TCTTTCCTGTCCAACCCCCGCTATCAAAGCCAGCTTGGCGCAACCGGAGCAGGGGCGGTCATCGTCTCTCCCGACGTCGCCGAGGCGCTTGAGGCCCAGGGCACCGACCGGCCGCCGTTCGCATTGGTCGTCTGCAAGCATCCCTATCTGCTTTACGCGCGCGTCGCGCAGTGGTTTGACACTGCCCGCAGACCCGCCTTGCCCGCTGACACGCATCCCTCCGCCGTGATCGCGCCAGACGCCATCATCGAAGAGGGTGTGCGCGTCGGCCCCAACTGCGTCGTCGAAGCTGGCGTGCGCATCGGGCGCGGCACGGTGCTGGGTCCGGGTTGCGTCATCGGCGCTGGTTCGTCCATCGGTCCTGACGGCCGGCTGCACGCCAACGTCACGCTGTACGAAGGTGTGAAGATCGGCGCGCGGGTCATTCTGCATAGCGGATCGGTGCTTGGCGCCGACGGCTTCGGCTTTGCGCCGGATCCTTCGCTGGGCAAGGGCGCCTGGGGCAAGATTCCGCAGTTTGGCGGCGTGTCCCTTGGCGACGACGTTGAAATCGGCGCCAACACCACCGTCGATCGCGGCGCACTCGAAGACACCGTTCTGGCCGACGGCGTGAAGCTCGACAACCAGATCATGATCGGCCACAACTGCCGCATCGGCGCGCATACCGCGATGGCGGCGTGCGTCGGGGTGGCAGGCTCCACGACCATCGGCGAGCGCTGCACCATCGGCGGCGCCGCGATGCTTTCGGGCCATCTGGTGCTGGGCGACGACGTGCATATCTCGGGCGGCACGGCTGTGACGTCCAATATCTCCAAGCCTGGCCGCTATACCGGGGTCTTCCCGTACGCGGAGCATGGCGAATGGCAGCGCAACGCCGCCGTGATACAACAGTTGGCGCAGTTGCGCCGCCGTTTGCGCACGCTGGAAAAGGACTAGGGCGCGTTCGCCGCCCTGGCGCGCGCGCGCCGCCACCTTATTTAATTTCGCAGGAACGCATAGAAAAATGGAACTCGACATCAAGGGGATCATGGAGAGGCTGCCGCATCGCTACCCGATGCTGCTGATTGACCGTGTTGTGGAAATGGTGCCTGGCAAGTCCATCGTCGCCATCAAGAACGTCTCGATCAACGAGCCGTTTTTCAACGGTCACTTTCCTCACCATCCGGTGATGCCGGGCGTGCTCATCGTTGAAGCTATGGCCCAGGCCTCGGCGCTGTTCTCCTTCACGGACGAGAACGGCGGCCTCAAGTGCGAAGGCGCCAAGACCGCCTATTACCTGGTCGGCATCGATGGCGCGCGCTTCCGCCGTCCCGTCGTTCCGGGCGACCAGCTGCGCATTGAGGTCGAAGCTGAACGCCTGAGCCGCAGCATCTGTAAGTATCAAGCACGCGCGACCGTCGATGGCCAGGAAGTGGCGTCGGCCAAGCTGATGTGCGCGATTCGCAGCCTGGAAGAGTAAATGGCAGGAAACATCCATCCCACCGCTGTTGTCGATCCGGCGGCAAAAATCGACCCGACCGCGGTCATCGGCCCGTTCGCAGTGGTGGGGCCCGATGTGACCGTCGGTGCGGGGACCGAAATTGGCCCGTACTGCATGATCGACGGCGTGACCACCATCGGTCGCGACAACCGGTTCTACCGGTACTGCTCCATCGGCGGCATGCCGCAGGACAAGAAGTACGCGGGCGAGCCCACCCGGCTGACCATCGGCGACCGCAACACGGTCCGCGAATTCGTCACGCTGAACACCGGCACCACGCAAGACGGCGGCGAAACGACGTTGGGCGACGACAACTGGATCATGGCCTACGTTCACGTGGCCCATGACTGCCACATCGGCAGCCACACGATCCTGGCCAACTCGGTGCAGCTTGGCGGCCACGTGCACGTGGGCGACTGGGCAATCATCGGCGGCCTGACCGGCGTGCACCAGTTCTCGCGCGTGGGCGCGCACACCATGACGGGCGGCAACAGCTCGCTCATGCAGGACACGCCGCCGTTCGTCCTGGCCGCCGGCAACCCGTGCCGCCCGGTTGGGGTCAACGTCGAAGGCCTGAAGCGCCGCGGCTTTTCCGCCGCCTCCATTTCGGCGCTGCGCGAAGCCTACAAGATCATCTACCGCCGGGGCCTGTCCCTGGACGCGGCACGCGCCGAATTGCGCGACCGCCAGCAGGCCATCCCCGAAGCCGCGGAACACCTGCAGACGCTGCTGGACTTCCTGGACGTCGCCTCCCGCGGCATCATCCGCCCATGAGCACCCGGATCGGCATGGTGGCCGGCGAGCCTTCGGGCGACCTGCTGGCCGGGCGCATCATTGCCGGTCTGCAAGCGCGCGACAACGGCGTGCGTTGCGAGGGTATCGGCGGGCCGCAGATGCAGGCCCGTGATTTTGAAGCCTGGCACCCGATGCACGCGCTGACCGTGTTCGGTTACGTGGACGCGCTCAAGCGCCTGCCCAGCCTGCTGGCCACCTACCGCGACGTCAAGCGTCGCTGGCTGGCCGAGCCGCCCGCTGTGTTCGTCGGCATCGACGCGCCCGATTTCAACTTGCGCCTTGAGCATCAGTTGCGGCAGGCGGGTACGCCGACGGTGCATTTCGTTGGGCCCTCGATCTGGGCGTGGCGCTACGAACGCATTCACAAGATCCGCGAATCGGTATCGCACATGCTGGTGCTGTTTCCGTTCGAGGAAGAGATCTACCGCAAAGAAGGCATTCCGGTTACATACGTGGGCCATCCGCTGGCCGGCGCCGTGCCGATGCAGCCCGACCGCGCCGCCGCCCGCGAACGCCTGGGTATCGACCAGAACGCCCGCGTGCTGGCGATCCTGCCCGGCAGCCGCTCTTCCGAGATCCGCCTGCTGGCGCCGCGCTTCCTGCAGGCCGCCCAGCAACTGCTGAAGAAAGATCCGGCCTTGCAATGCATCGTGCCCATGGTCAATGACCAGCGGCGGGCTGAATTCCTTGAAATCCTGGCGCAGCATCCGGTGCCCGGCCTGCGCTGCGTCACCGCGCACGACCTGCACGGCGAGGGCGGCGACCGAAAGGCGCCGGTGGCCTGGTCCGTCATGGAAGCCGCCACGGCGGTCCTCGTCGCCAGCGGCACCGCTACGCTCGAGACGGCGCTGTTCAAGCGGCCCATGGTCATTTCCTACGTGTTGTCGCCGTGGATGCGGCGCATCATGGCCTGGAAGTCCGGCCAGCAGCGCCCGTACCTGCCGTGGGTGGGTCTGCCCAACGTGCTGCTGCGTGATTTCGTTGTCCCTGAGCTTTTGCAGGACGACGCGACGCCCGATAAACTGGCCGAAGCGACATGGCAGGCATTGACCGACGACGCGCTCATCGCACGCGTGGAGGCGCGCTTTACCGCCATGCACCAAGACCTGTTGCGCGATACGCCGGCGCTGGCCGCGCAGGCGATCCTGGAGGTGGCCGATGGAGCAGCCTGAGCTTTTCGTGGCGCCCGAGCAGCCTGCGTTGCTGACCGCCGGCGTTGACGAGGCCGGCCGCGGCCCGCTGGCAGGCGAGGTCTACGCGGCCGCCGTCATTCTTGATCCGTCACGATTCATCGACGGGCTGGCCGATTCCAAGGTGCTGACCGCGATCCGCCGCGAGGAACTGGCGCTGCAGATCAAGGAGCGGGCGCTTGCCTGGTGCATCGCCAGCGCCACCGTTGCCGAAATCGACAGCCTGAATATCCTGCGCGCCACCATGCTGGCCATGCAGCGCGCCGTTCAAGGCCTGGCCACCGTGCCGCAACTGGCCCTGGTGGACGGCAATCAGGCGCCCAAGCTGCGCTGCACCGTGCAAACCGTCATCAAGGGCGACGCGCTTGTACCTGCCATCTCGGCCGCCTCCATTCTTGCCAAGACCGCTCGCGACGCGGACCTGCTGCGCCTGCATACGTTGTATCCGCAGTACGCGTTCGATCAGCACAAGGGCTATGGCACGGCGCTGCATCTGCAACGGCTGCGCGAGCACGGCCCGTGCGCCGAACACCGGCGCAGCTTTGCTCCCATCAAGGCTTTCGGCCTGGTTTCATGAAGCACATCAGTTCCCGGGACAACCCGGCGGTCAAGGCGCTGGTCAAGTTGGCCGGCACGGCCGGCAAGCGCGGCGCACCCGTGCTGCTCGACGGCGTCCATCTGTGCCAGGCCTGGCTGCAACATTACGGCCCGCCGGATCGGGCGATCTTCGACGTGGACCGCCTGTCCCAGCCCGATATCGCCGCGCTTGCCGCGGCCGTGCCGGACAACGTCAGCCTCGCGCTGGACGCGCGGCTGATGCACGCCGTGGCCGCAGTGGAAAGCGGGCAGGGCGTTGCCTTCCTGGTCACGCCGCCCGTTCCGGCGCTGCCTGCGCAGGTCGATGAAACCTGCGTCCTGTTTGACCGTATCCAGGATCCCGGCAACGTGGGTACGCTGTTGCGCACGTCCGCCGCAGCGGGCATCAAGCGCGTGTTCCTGGCGACGGGGACGGCGGCGGCGTGGTCGCCCAAGGTGCTGCGTAGTGGCCAAGGCGCGCACTTTGCCCTCGAGATCCACGAGCACGTCGACCTGGAGGCTCTGCTGCCCCGCCTGCGCGTGCCGCTGGTGGCGACCGCCCTGGACGGCTCGCGCGATCTTTTCGCGGACCGCCTGCCTGAACAGTGCGCATGGGTGTTTGGCCACGAAGGTCAGGGCGTGGCCCCGGCGCTGCTGGCGGCCGCCAGCCTGAAGGTACGCATTCCGCATGACGCCGCGGCCGTGGAGTCGCTGAACGTCGGCGCCGCCGCGGCGATCTGCCTGTTCGAGCAGCGCCGGCAGAGCAGCGCGCGCCTTCGCGGCTGAGCCGGCGCGAGGCGCGCCGCCTTTCGCCCCACTGAAGGTCTGGCTTTGGCCAGCCCCTCAGCCTTATCCCCGATCCAGTCCAACTTCCTGCAGCACCGTGGTGGCGATCTCTTCGATCGACTTCGTGGTGCTGGACAGCCAGGAAATGCCCTCGCGACGCATCATGCGTTCGGCTTCCGCCACTTCGTAGCGGCATTGTTCCAGTTGGGCGTAGCGGCTGTTGGGGCGGCGTTCGTTGCGGACTTCCGCCAGGCGTTCCGGCTGGATCGACAGGCCGAACAGCTTGGCGCGGTGCGGCGCAATGGTGGAGGGCAGGGTGCCGCGTTCGAAGTCGTCCGGCGTCAATGGGAAGTTGGCGGCCTTGATGGCGTACTGCATGGCCAGATACAGGCTGGTGGGCGTCTTGCCGCACCGCGAGACCCCGACCAGGATCACGTCGGCCTGATCGAGCTGGTTCACGAACTGGCCGTCGTCATGCGCCAGGCTGAAGTTGATGGCGTCGATCCGGTTCCGGTATTTTTCCGAGTTGGCCTGCATATGTGACCGGCCGATGGAATGGCTGGACTTCAACCCCAGCGCCTGCTCGATGTGGCTGACGAACGTGCCGAACAGATCCAGGAAAATTCCGTTCGCCTGTCGAACGCGGGCCAGGATTTCCGGGTTGACCAGGGTGCTGAAAACGATGGGCGGGACACCAGCGTCCTGGGCGCTCCGGTCGATCCGCATGGCGACTTCCGCAGCCTTTTCCAGCGTGTCCACGAAGGGCAGCCGGATGGGCTTGAAATTGACCTCTTCGAACTGCGAAAGCACGGACTGGCTGAATGTTTCCGCGGTGATGCCGGTACTGTCGGAAACGATGTATACCGTGCGTACGATAGGGGTAGATGTCATGTGTAAAAAATTCCAACCAGGCAGATGGCCGGACGTACTCCACCGAGTACAATCAGGCCCCTATAAGTCACCCCAAGGGCGGTCCAAGGCCAGTTTGGTCAGCGTCTGAAATCGGCTCTGCGAAGGCCGGAAAACGCGGTTTTTCCGGCATCAAAAACAGCACGATTCAGCCATTGACCAAACTCGCTTTCATTCCATTGTAAAAGGTGACTTCAATGTCGTATGTTGTTTTGTTCGAGCAGCTCCGCATGACGGACGTGGACTCGGTAGGAGGCAAGAACGCATCTCTTGGCGAAATGATCAGCCAGCTGTCTGGCGCGGGTGTCCGCGTGCCGGGCGGCTTTGCCACGACCGCTGACGCCTTCCGCGATTTCCTGAAGGCCTCCGGCCTGGACAAGCGGATCGCCGAACGCCTGACCACGCTGAATCCCGAAGACGTGCGCGAACTGGCCACCGCCGGCGCGCAGATTCGCCAATGGATCGTCGACGCGCCGTTCTCGCCCGAGTTCGAATCGCAGATCCGCGAAGCCTTTGCCAAGCTCGATGCTGACGGCAAGGGCTCGTTTGCCGTGCGCTCCTCCGCCACGGCGGAAGACCTGCCCGACGCCTCGTTCGCCGGCCAGCAGGAAACCTTCCTGAACGTCGTGGGCATCGATGACGTGCTGGACAAGATCCGCCACGTGTTCGCGTCGCTGTACAACGACCGCGCCATTTCCTATCGCGTGCACAAGGGCTATGCCCACGCCGACGTCGCCTTGTCGGCCGGCATCCAGCGCATGGTGCGTTCCGACAAGGGCAGCGCCGGCGTCATGTTCACCATCGACACCGAATCGGGCTTCCAGGACGTCGTGTTCATCACGTCCTCGTATGGTCTGGGCGAAACCGTCGTGCAGGGCGCCGTCAACCCCGACGAGTTCTACGTCTTCAAGCCCACGCTGGAACAGGGCCACTATCCCATCGTCGGCCGCCGTATCGGCTCCAAGCTGATCAAGATGGAATTCGATCCCGAGCGCCCCGAAGGTCGTGCCGTGCGCACGGTGGATGTGCCGGTGTCCGAGCGCAACCGCTACTCGCTGACCGACGACGAGGTCAACGAACTGGCCCGCTACGCCGTCATCATCGAAAAGCACTACCAGCGTCCGATGGACATCGAGTGGGGCCGCGACGGCATCGACGGCAAGATTTACATCCTGCAGGCGCGTCCGGAAACCGTGAAGTCGCAGCAGGGCGTCAATGACGTGCAGCAGCGCTACCGCCTGAAGGCGACCGGCCAGGTCCTGATCACCGGCCGTGCCATCGGCCAGAAGATCGGTTCGGGTCCGGTGCGCGTGGTGGGCGACATCTCCGACATGGACAAAGTCCAGCCGGGCGACGTCCTGGTCACCGACATGACGGATCCCAACTGGGAGCCCGTGATGAAGCGCGCCTCGGCCATCGTGACGAACCGCGGCGGCCGCACGTGCCACGCCGCGATCATCGCGCGTGAGCTGGGCATCCCGGCGGTGGTGGGCTGCGGCAACGCGACCGACCTGCTCAAGGAAGGCCAGGCCGTGACCGTGTCGTGCGCCGAAGGCGACGAAGGCCGCATCTATGACGGCCTGATCGAAACCGAGGTCGAGGAAGTGCGCCGCGGCGACATGCCCGCCATCGATCTGAAGATCATGATGAACGTGGGCAACCCCCAACTGGCGTTCGACTTCGCCCAGATTCCGAACGGCGGCGTCGGCCTGGCTCGCCTGGAATTCATCATCAATAACAACATCGGCATCCACCCGAAGGCGGTCCTGGACTACCCGAACGTGGACGGCGAGCTGAAGAAGGCTGTGGAATCGGCCGCCCGCGGCCATGCCAGCCCGCGCGCCTTCTTCGTCGAGAAGATGGCCGAAGGCGTGGCGACCATCGCCGCCGCCTTCTACCCCAAGCCGGTCATCGTGCGCATGTCGGACTTCAAGTCCAACGAGTACCGCAAGCTGGTTGGCGGCTCGCGCTACGAGCCCGAGGAAGAGAACCCCATGCTGGGCTTCCGCGGCGCGTCGCGCTACATCGCCGAAGACTTCGCCGAGTGCTTCCGCATGGAATGCGAAGCGCTCAAGAAGGTGCGCGATGAAATGGGCCTGACGAACGTCGAAATCATGGTGCCGTTCGTGCGCACGCTGGGTCAGGCCGAGAAGGTCGTGAACCTGCTTGCCAAGCACGGCCTGGCGCGCGGCGAAAACGGCCTGAAGCTGATCATGATGTGCGAGGTTCCGTCCAACGCCATTTTGGCCGACGAATTCCTGCAGTACTTCGATGGCTTCTCCATCGGCTCGAACGACATGACCCAGCTCACGCTGGGCCTGGACCGCGACTCGGGCATGGAACTCTTGGCCGTCGACTTCGACGAGCGCGACGAAGCCGTCAAGTTCATGCTTCGCCGTGCAATCAAGGCTTGCCTGGCCGCCAAGAAGTACGTGGGTATCTGCGGCCAAGGCCCCAGCGACCATCCGGACTTCGCGCAGTGGCTGAAGGACGAAGGCATCCTGTCGATGTCGCTGAACCCGGACACCGTTGTCGATACGTGGCAGCGTCTGGCCAAGAACTGATTGGCCGGTTGAAGGGAAAGCCCCGCGTCCTTATGGGACGCGGGGCTTTTTTTATACGGCGTGGGAATGGGGCGCAGCCGCGCTAATGGAAAAGTGCTCGTCGAGCCTCGGCGACGAATGCTCTCTTCAGATGCCCCCGATCAAAGTAAGAGTCTTCTGATATCCATAGATTGGATCGTGTGACGTAATGGACCCCGTATTCCATTCGCGTCCATTGCGAAATTCTTCATTTGCAGCGGACGCGTTTCCATAGGCGGACCGCGCGCTCATGGCAAGTGCGAAAGGTCTGTCGCTGCGGGAGCACGTCATTCCTATTCAATCCGATCTGCGGTTCACTTTCACCATTGGCGACGAGTCATTTGAAGTCGTCGAATTTACGCTGCAGGAAGGGTTGTCCGAGACCTTCCTGCTGGAAGTGGACCTGGCCAGCGCCAATTCCGCCATCGATTTCGGCGTGGTGCTGGACCGCGCCGCGTTGCTTACGATCTGGCACGGCTCCAAGCCCGTGCGCTACGTGCACGGCGCGGTCTCGTCGTTCGTCCAGGGCGACACGGGCTTTCGGCGCACGCGCTATTCCGCCATCGTCGAGCCGCGCCTCGCGCGTCTGAAGCTAAGTTCCGACTGGCGCATCTTCCAGTCGCAAAGCGTCCCGCAGATCGCTGAGGCGGTGCTCATGGCGCATGGCCTCAACCAGGATTACGAGCAGCGCAGCACCACCGAACACCAGGCGCGCGAATACTGCGTGCAGGCCGGCGACACCGACTATCACTTCGTCGAGCGCATCATGCGCGAGGAAGGCTTTTTCTACTCCTTCCGCCATGCCGCCGAGGGCCATAAGCTGATCCACAGCGACCGCCTGTTCATCCATGGCCGCGTCGGTGATGAACCGGTTCAGTACAACCCCACTCCCGGCGGCGACCAGCCACGGCCAGCGCTGCGCCGCTTCTCGTACACCGAGAACGTGCGCACCGCGCGCCAGACCCAGCGCGACTACACCTTTCACCATCCGCGCTACACCCACCAGCACAGCCGCGATGGCCGAGATCTGGACGACCAAGGCCGCCGTTACGAGCGCTACGACTATCCCGCTCGGGCCAAGTTCGACGAAGCCGGCAAGCCCTTCGCCGAGAACCGTCTGCGCGGTCATCGCCGCGATTCGCGCGTCGCCTTCGTTGAAGGCGATGACCCGCGGCTCCAGCCAGGCATTTCATTCACCCTCGCCGATCATCCGCGCGAAGACCTGAACCGCGGCTGGCGTCCGGTACGCATTGTCCACCGGGGCATCCAACACACGAGTCAGGCCGAGGAAAGTGCACAAGCCCAGATGGGTACGCACTACAGCTACGAAGCCGAACTGGTCCCGGACGACGCCGAGTGGCGGGCAGAACCGCTACGCAGGCCCCGCATCGATGGCCCGCAGAACGCCATGGTGGTCGGCCCGCCCAATGAAGAGATCTATACCGATGAGTACGGCCGGGTGAAGGTCCAGTTCCCGTGGGATCGGCTCGGCAAGGAGGACGAACGCAGCTCCTGCTGGATCCGCGTTTCACAGGACATCGCCGGCGCGACCTGGGGTCACATGGCCATCCCGCGCATTGGGCAGGAGGTCATCGTCTCTTACTTCGATGGGGATCCGGACCAGCCTGTGATCACCGGCCGCGCCTACAACCGCCTGCAATTGCCGCCCTACGAACTGCCGCGACATAAGACGCGGATGACGATCAAGAGCAAGACCCACAAGGGCGAGGCGTACAACGAACTGCGTTTTGAAGATGAGAAGGACCAGGAAGAAATCTACGTCCATGCGCAGAAGGACCAGAACATCCACGTCAACAACGACGAGTCGACGTTCGTGGGCCATGACCGCAGCGAGCAGGTCGAGAACGATGAAACCATCATCATCGGCCACGACCGCATGGAGACGGTGGGCAACGACGAACAGGTCAACATCGGCCAGGACCGGCGGCATGACATAGGGCGGGATGACTGTTTGACCGTGGGGCGCAATCACATCATCCACACCGCCAAGGACCGCACCGAGGAAGTGGGCAACAACCGCCGCGACAAGACCGCAGCGAATCATTGGGTGAGTATAGGCGGACACCAGGAGCATACGGTCGAGGGGCACTCGGAACTGCAGGCGGGGCAGGCGCTCCGGCAGCGCACGAAGATTTTTGAGAGCCAAGCGGCAGAGAGCCTGACTATCAAGGGGCCTGGGGGAACCATCCGAATCGACGCGTCAGGTATCACGCTTGATGGGGTCGCCATTCTGATCGAGGGTCCGATGAATCAAAAGCCCGGTGGCGGCACGAACTCTATCTCCGTCAACGGCACGCCGGAACCCGGCGAACCCGTTTGTGTGGGATGCCTGCTGAAAGCCATCGCAGAAGGCCGCAGCGTCGTGCGGTTCGGTGGATAGGCCACACATGAATCCATTTTCTGAAAGCGTTGTAAACGAACTGCGCCAGCTCCCCGATCATGGGCTGACAGCCATCATCGAAATGGCTCGCATGAAGGCTGATGTCCGAAGGCACCTGATGGAGCGATTCTCCGGTTGGCCGCTACTGCAGCAGCGAGAGTTGGAGAATCTCCGCGAGATTGGCCCATGGTTGTTCACGCCTTCCGCCCAGAACAACCTGCAAGGACAGTACGACTTTCTCTGCGACGTTGCTGGCATTGCCGGAGACGCAGTTTGCGTCTGGCTGACCAGTGCCATGTCGCCGCCTCAGTTGGCCGAGCACCTTGGCCATGCCACGACAGCGAAGGGCCCGGATGGCGCTACCTTTTTGCTGCGCTTTCACACGGAATTGGCCTTTCCCGTGCTTCATGCGCGCCAGGATCTCCCGGGAATCTCGGACTGGCTGGCGCCGGTCCGATCATGGTGGCTGGCATTTCCCCACCGAGAGCGCAAGGCCTGGAAACACTTTACAGGTCACGGTTCGACCAAGCCGTATCCCACGCCAGTTATTCAATTGGACGAGTCATGCTGGGAGGCGCTTGCGGGCGACCCGCTCACGTACCGTCTGGCGGACCAGCTTCGGGCGCCGCTTGAAAGGAAGAGCGACCGCGAAAACTGCCATGGCACCCGGCTTGGACTCGTACATGACTTGTTAGCTCAAGCGGATCGCATCGGTCTGAGCCGACAGAGCGACCGGATCGACTACGTGACCTTGATGGCGTTGCAAGGCAATGCGCTCGACGGTTCTTCGGCATGGAACGACGCATTGCAAGAGGCGAAAGCGCTGCGAGAACCCCTGGCGCAGGCGCTGCAAGTGCGCATGCGCAGAAAAAATGGTTGAGGACGTCAATGTTCGATTGGAACGACACCTTTAATGCGTGTGCGGAGAATCGCACGCTTCTCGATGGAATCTTGAATCGCGGGGCAGAGGTAACTTGCACTCGGACCTTCACGATACTTCCGCTACGGTATGGCGTCGTGGGAGGTAGCGCCGAACAGCGCAAACTCCTTCCGTCTTTGCCCGAGCATTTGAATAAGCCAAGCAGAGTGGGCAGTGTGAGCGAATC